>CAYZMZ010000519.1:0-2327 GCA_964479655.1 uncultured Planctomycetaceae bacterium | reverse complement strand
CTCGGCGAAGGAACTTGCAGCATCGCGGTTGGCGACGAAGCTGGACGCCCCTCCATTGCCATCGGTCAGCGGACGCTTCGACTATCCGACCCTACCGCTGCGTCCGGCACCGGAATGCAGGCTGAAATCGCCGGCAGAAAAACCATGGGAAGCGGATTGAGCGGTTTTTGCAAGCAGGTCGCGAATTTTATCCCAAAGTTTTAAGTAGGTCGCAATACAGCCTTTGATCGGCTTGCGCTGCGATCGCTGCTGAAGTAAAATACAGTCAGAAACATCTGTATATGTTTCTAACTTGCAGACAACCGGAGTAACGAAATCGGGAATCGACACGTTTAATTTTTTTAGTACCGCCGGGTACAGACCTCGAATTAAAAGCGTTGTTTTTCCCGCGCCTGCCGGACCGCAAATAACCGTACTTTGTCCGGTAGGAATAGTAATCGAACGGGGCGTTACAGCCGGAATCGACAGAATCAATCGATTGGCGATTGCCGTATTGAGCCGCCGAGCCGTTGGAGGAATATTCTCGATTAATTCAGGAGATTCAGAAGACGATTCAGAAATTGATTCAGAAATTGATTCAGACTGAATATCAGAAGTCGAAGTTAATGCGGTTTTTGAAGTTGCTTTTACAATATTTCCTTGATTCAATTCGATTACCGCATCCGCCTGGGCGATAAAATCCGGGTCGTTTTCGGCGATAACAACGGTATTACCCCGTTTAACCAACTGTTTCAAGGCGTTTAATAGGGCGGGGCGATTTTCAGGGGGAAGTCCTTCTGTCGGTTCGTCGAAAACGTAAAGCATGTTTACCAACTCGCCGACAAGGACAGCGGCTAAAGCGGCACGCTTAATTTGCCCGCTGGACATTGATTTTACCGAACGGGAAATCGGCATGTACCCCAATCCCACGGATTGGATTGCCGCCGTTTGAGGGAAAAGCGCGGTGTCAATTTGTGCGGCGGATAAATTATACCAGTCTAGCAGATTCTTGCCGTTGAGCTGATAGGCTAGAATATCTTCCCGCAACGCCGACGGGGCAGGGGGTAATTCGTCCAAATAGAATCGTTCGGTAACCGGACTGGCTAAAATTCGTCCGCAATGAGGGCAGCAGTATCCTAATCCAACGAAAATCTTTACAGGAGATACGTTTGAATCGGGTGAATAAATGAATACAATGGCTTTTCCGCCGCCCTCGGTAAAGGCGGATTCCAGAGAATCGGTTAGTCGGGTATCCGAGGGCTTAAACAGAACGCGGTCGGCGACAATATAGGTTGAATCGGCCTGCGCCGTTTTCATGGCAGTCTGAAACGCCGATTTATCGGTAATATCGACGGTTTGCGAGCCGAAAATCCAGCGGGAAAAACCGCGTCCGGCGTATTCAACCGCTAAAACGGGAAGTTTATCGAAGGGCAGTTCGTCTGAAAAAGGCGAAAAGGCAATCTGACCGCGTTGCTGATTAAAATTCCGGGCAAGTTTCGCGGCGATAGAATCCGGTGTTCCAAAGGGGATTTCTGTATTGCAATTCGGGCATTTTGCGATTGATTTTTGGGAAAATTCCAGAGCGATCGAATCGTCCAAACCCGAAACGGAGGCGAGCGTTTCCGAATCCGGAACGACATCGGAAACGGTAATTGCCGGAGGAAGGTTTTCGATGGAATCCAAATCCGCGCGTTTCCATAAACTGAATTTATTCCGCCGCCGCGTTCCGATGGTCTCAATAAATCGCCGCTGACTTTCCGCAAACAGCGTTCCGAGTACCAAAGACGTTTTTCCCGCGCCCGATGGTCCGCAGATAACCGTCAACTGTCCTGTCGGTAAGTTTAAGTTGAGATTATTCAGATTGTTTTCTCGCAAGCCGCGAATTTTAATATTCATAATTTTGAAGTATACTGTATTATCGAGAAAAATCAATAGTACTGATTATATACAATGGCTGGTTGATTTTTCTATCGACGCCGTTTTTGATTTCGCCGTCGCAGAAATACCCCCCCCGTTTTACGGATTAAGGCGAAATAAAACGGCTGTTTTACGATTATACGATAAAACAAGCTGGAAAATTTCAAGTGGAACCCGTATAATTTGGGAATTATAGGGAATTATATCGAAGAATGATAATTTTTTCAATTTGGGGACAATTTGGAGGGAATTTTTAGGGAAAATCACGTAGCGGCAGAATAAAACGCATCTGCTTGTATTATTGTTAATTTTGATATAATAGAGGTATACTATGACTACGTGATTTTTTCTTCTTGACACCGTTTTGATTTTGCCTGACCAGAATCAAACAGCTCTTTGTTTGATCGATTGGGGCGAAAATGAAACGGCTA
>CAYZMZ010000518.1:0-2329 GCA_964479655.1 uncultured Planctomycetaceae bacterium | reverse complement strand
AAACGCATTATTTAACAACCGGACCGGAAATTGTCGCGCAACTTGCGAAAATTCAACGAGGTCCGACGGCTTTTATTGCCGGAGTAGGAACCGGCGGGACTGTCATGGGAATCGGGCGTTTTATCCGAAAACTATTTCCAACGGCGAAAATTCATCCTTTGGAACCCTCTAATTCACCGACTTTATCTACCGGGTATAAAATCGGATTTCACCGTATTCAAGGTATTTCTGACGAATTTATTCCCGCAATTTTGCATTTGGATAAATTGGATAAGGTGGTTGAAGTTGACGACGGCGACGCGATTCTCATGGCTCAGAAATTATCCCGTGATTTAGGACTGGGAGTAGGAATTTCTGCTGGAGGTAATTTTGTCGGTGCGATGAAATTGCTCAACAGCATGCCGGACGAGGTGGCCGCTGAAGCAACGGTTGCTACGGTTTTTGTAGACGATAACAAAAAATATCTCAGTACCGATTATACCAAGGAAGAATTGGTCAAAGAAGATTTCCTTTCTCCCGATATAGAATTGCTCCAGGTTACAGCGATTAGCTAAATTTCATGGAAACGTCAAAATAAATTGCGGTGACCGCCGTTTAATATTTGTAGGTTGAAAACGCGAAATTTATCATAATATTATCTGCTATAATTATTGATAAATTTCGTGTTTTTTTCTTGTTCTATTTGCTTTTGCTTGAATAACTAGAATAATCAGAATAAGCGTTGCTAGAATAATCTGATTATATTGATAATAATAGGGATATAAGACAAAAAATCTTGTGTTTTATGAGGTATACCGGGAAATTTTGACAAAATTTAAAATTTTAGTGAAAAAAATTAAAGTTGGTTCCATTTTTCGGAACTTTTCCGATTATACTAATTCTAATAACACGACTGCTAATATAATAGTGGTTAAATGCAAAATAATTGTACCCAAAATCCAAAAAAGGGAGTACACTATATAGCATGTAGTATAAGCAGAGGGCTATACCGCATGAATATATACAGAATATTTTGTGAAAATAGCATTTACCAAGCAAATTATCGGGTGCTTTCGCGGCACCGTAACAATATAGTTGTTCGTAAAACAATCAAACCTTTTTGTTGAAGGAGTAACTCCATGAATATTTGGGGCTCATTGCGTAATTTATTCGGAATTGATAGTACAACCCGTTCAAACAAGGTCCGTAAGGGCAAGCACATGCAGGAACTGAAGCCTAGAAATCACATGATTGAACAATGTGAAGACCGCGTTCTTTTGAGTGTGTCTCCAATAACAGGGTTGGATGAAATTTACGGCTCGACAGCTATCCAACAGGCGATAATAACTGCCTCGAACTTGGACAATTACCAGTCCGATACCCTTTCTAATGTCACCAAATGGGTTGTCGGGCTTGATTCCAAGTATGATGCTACCAGTTTGGCCAACAAATATGGGGCCACCAATCAGGGGGAAACGCTGCTTACCAACTCCTATATTTGGGAGTTTACAACGAATACCTCTTGGGAAACGGCAGCAAGTTATATGCAGAGTATGACGGGGGTAGATTACTTCTATCCGTTGGTACCGTTAAATCTGAAGACAATGGACTTGTCAGATCCCTTATATCAGTATCAATGGAATTTAACCAGTTTTAACGCAACCAGTGCCGGTATTAATGCGGAAGGTGCTTGGTTGTTGGCAACGGGGAACGGGGTTACTGTCGCGGTTGTCGACCAAGGTACGGAGTACACCCATGAAGATTTGGCGAATAATTCCGATGCCAGTCTTGGCTATGATTATATTCATAAAGATGCCGATCCGGCTCCGGTAGACCCCAGTGAAAATCATGGAACTGCGGTTTCTGGTATTATTGGCGCCGATAATAATACAGTCGGCGGGGTTGGGGTTGCGTACGATTCTACTCTTACCAGTATTCGTTTGATTGGCAACGACGAAAACAGTCAGTATACAACAATTACTGCAGAACAAGAAGCCTCTGCTTTGACGTTGAATTTGGATAAGATTGATATTTACAATAACTCGTGGGGCAATTATTTAGCAGACTACCAGTATGGAATTATGTGGAGTCATGTTGCGATAAATCCTCTTACCCAGGCGGCGTTTGAGAAGGGGGTTACCGAAGGGCGAGA
The DNA here is from genome assembly GCA_964479655.1 of uncultured Planctomycetaceae bacterium. Taxonomy (GTDB): domain Bacteria; phylum Planctomycetota; class Planctomycetia; order Pirellulales; family Thermoguttaceae; genus RUG11551. Next base: position 198 of record CAYZMZ010000518.1, on the reverse strand, counting down.
CGGCAAGGGCGCGATTTATGTTTTTGCTGCCGGTAACGAGGGCGATTTCAATATAGATACAAACTATACCGGGTACACAAATTCACGGTATACAATTACAGTGGGCGCGGTAAATCCAGACGGAACGGTTTGCTCTTATTCAAACCAGGGGGCGTCTTTGCTGATTGCGGCTCCCTCCGGCGGAGATTACAATTACGA
>CAYZMZ010000517.1:0-2332 GCA_964479655.1 uncultured Planctomycetaceae bacterium | reverse complement strand
GTAATATAAACCGGAAAATCTCAATTGGAAACCGATTATACGCCCCACCCCGCTCACGCATCGCCCTCCGCCGCGATTGAAAAAAACTTTCAATTGGAGGAACGATCATCTAAAACTTTTGCCGCGTAATCATAAAAACAAACTTATCCGTTTTTCTCCGAATACGCGAACTGTTCAATCTTACGCAAACGATACAATCGACAGGCGGCAAAATCGAATTGTTAGACTTTTCCTTTAATCTAACCAGTCTTTGTTTGCCAGTCTTTCGGGAGTATATACTTCGGTTACGTAACTAATATCTTTGCTAATCAATGATTCGACTTCCAGCTTGAAACCGTTGTCGAGCATCATTTTAATCTCTTGCTGCCAATTCTTTTTGTCTTTGAACCAGGGATATTCAGCAATTTGCTTGGCGCGTTTTCTGTCGTTATCATTCAAGGCAATTCGTACGCTTTTGGATAGACCACAGACTTCGTAGTCTTTGGAACGGAGTCCTAAAAACTTCGCGGCGGGAATCGCCATTCGCTTGGATTCAAACGCCAGGTTAATAGACCCCTGCTTAATAACAGAATAAATATAGTATCCCCACGGATCGTTATCCAGCAAGCAAATAACCGGCAGTTTTAATTCCTGATTCATCCTGTATAATAAACGTCTCATACCCCGAGGCGGTTGACCGGAACCGTGCGTAAGAATACAATTATGCTTCTTCCAGAATTTGTCTTCGTTAAATCGTTGCCAAACAGTATCTTTTTCTACATGAAGAATAAAATCGGCTTTGCAATTTTTAAACTGGATAAATTCCGGCTCCACAATAGACGGAACAGCATAGCCGCCAGACCCCATTCGAGAACAATCAATCGTATCGCCGCGGTCTTCAATTTGAATCATGCCGACCATCGTTCCTCTGGTTTGGGCGTACAGGTGCATTTCTTCACGCAAACATTCCAAAAGTACTTCGCAGTCTTCGATAATCGGGTCTGATTCGCCCTGGTCGTTGAAGGTTTCTTCCTTGGCGTGCTCGATGGTATGTTTCATCAGATAGTATAAACCTCGGATAGAGGTTGTTTTACCTTGACGAATTAACTCCGTCGTGCCGGAGGCAACCAGCAAAGTTTGCATAAACGACTTTGCCTGGGAGAGATTAAACAACTGCCGTGAAGTTGCCCGGTCTCCCATTTGAATAATTCGCTTTTTGGAATCAAACCAAACATTTGATAAACTGCGGGAAGGGATTGCCATGGAAGGGTCCGCTCCGCCATGCGTGGCTTCAACTACACTTTGAGCTAAATTCTGCAAAGCCTGCAAGGTTTTCTGATCTTTTGCGTTGAGTTTAACAGCCGGTTTTGCAACGGATTTCTTCGTTTTGGAAACCGGAGCTGTCGTTGATGTTCGTTTAGGCATTATATCCTGTTTTGATGTTATAGTACCAAATAAATTTTCTTCAATATCAGAATATTATACCCTATCCGCAGATTTATTCAAGGCGTAATAGTCAGAATTTTAATGTAACCGTTCCCATGCCCGCATTGACGGTAGAATGGCCGTTTACCATCAGGTAATAATTTCCTGAAACTGTGAAATCATCGTCAACATTCCAGGCGATTTTAACGTTAAACTGCGCCCATGCGTTGCCAATATCATCTCCTAAAACCAACGCGGAGGCTGAACTGGATTGAGCAATAAAGGAAGCCTGATTTCCGTTAAAATTTTGATGGTACGCGATTTCTTCATGCAAACAGACCGTCCCTAAAATTTGCTTTAAGCGTGCTCCGATAATAATTCGGGTGGTATCCAAGTCCATTTCACTGACCGTTAAATCGCCGTCGGAAAAGCCGTCGGAATGATAGTGCATATACTGACAGGCGGCAAAAGGCGAAATAAAATTCCCGCGCGATATTCTAAAATTCCAGCCTTTTTCGTACAACCAGGTTGTTTGCCATGAATTGAACGAACTGTCCCAGGCGCTTTGATTGTACTGTCGAACACCGTCGTAGGGACTGAAGGAAAAATTAAAGAAAAAGGTTGAATATCCGCCCATCAACCAGCTATCCCATTTACCGTAGAATCCAAAATTCTGATCGGTGCTTTCCAAACTGGTCGAACTGGAGGTAATTGTCGTCCGGGTAATTCCGTAATAAACGCCTAAACGCACGCTATCCGCCGGTGTTTCCCAGCCGAGTAAAAAACCGGCTGACGATAAATTTCCGCCGCTGACGCCGTTGTTATCACGTAAACAGCCGCCTAATCCCAAGCCGGAAATCCATAAATGCGGTTGCGCGGGCAAAGTCGGACGAATATAGCCCAGCGGAGCGTAGGCATCGTAACCGCC
>CAYZMZ010000516.1:0-2340 GCA_964479655.1 uncultured Planctomycetaceae bacterium | reverse complement strand
TAAACTAAAAATACTAGCAATACATAAGTCCAGGTACCAACTTGTCGGATGAGCCCTTTTTTTGGAAAGGGAGTTTGAGGGGAGAACCTTTTTTTCAAAAAAGGTTTCCCCTCAATATCTCAAAAAATAAAAAATCCCTCTCAAAAAAATATACAAAAGGGAACGATGAGCGCGGGATCGGTTGGGCGTTGTTTACATGCGTTCGACGGTTTCAATTCCCAGTAACTCCAATCCTTTTTGAATCATCCGAGCGGTTAAATCGCATAAAACCAGACGGGTGGTTTTGGACTGTTCTGAATCGGCCTTTAATACCGGGCAATTTTCAAAAAACGCGGAATAACGGCCGGAAAGCTCAAACAGGTACGCAGTAAGTAAATTCGGACGGTAGTCGGCTGCGGCGGCGTCGAGAGCCTCGCCGAAACGGGTTAGCTCGATGGCTAACGCTCTTTCCTGCGGCTGAGTGAATACAACCTGCGGATTAGTCGCTCGGAATTGTTCGATGTCGATCCCGCCTTTGGCGAAAATACTGCGTACTCGAGCGTAGGCGTACTGCATGTATGTTGCGGTATTGCCGTTCATGGCGAGCATTTTCTGGTAAGAAAAGACGTAATCGGAATCTCGATTTTGACTTAAATCCGCATATTTGAGTGCGCCTAACCCAACTTTTCGGGCGATGTCCTGCCGCTGCTGGTCTGACATCGACTTGCAGACCTCGGATTGCTCAACGACGGCGGCGGCTTCGGTTTCCGCTTCGTCCAGCAAGCTCTCCAGTCCAACTGTATCTCCCGAACGGGTTTTGAACGGCTTGCCGTCTTCGCCCATCACAGTTCCAAAACTGATATGCCGCAGTTCAACGTTTTCGTTTGCGGAATCCATTCGCCGCCAGGTTCTAAATAACTGTTTAAAATGCAAACCCTGTCGGGAATCGACGACGTATAAAACAGCGTCTGGATGGAAATTCGCCTTGCGATATTCCAAGGTCGCCAAGTCGGTGGTTCCGTAAATAAACGCGCCGTCGCGCTTCCGGACGATAAACGGGGCATCGGAAATTTCGGGATTGAAAACAACCGCTGCGCCTTCGCTGATTTGAGCGATTCCGTCTGAAAGGAGTTTTTCAACCAGCGGACCTAAAAAAGGCTGATAAAAACTTTCGCCGAGCGTATAATCGAAGGTTACGTTTAATCGCTTGTACACCTTGTCAATTTCCTTATAGCAGGTTTTCATAATCTGCTTCCAGAGGGAAATATTTTCGTTGTCTGAATGGTGCAATTTAGCGGTTTCGGCAAGAACGGCGTCTGAGACGGTTTGAGAGGGATTGTCGGGCGTCATTTCGCCGGAATCGACTTTTTCCCGAACCAGGCGGTAGATACGGGTGAGTTCTTTAACCGGATTGGCTTGATATTCTTCCTGATCAAGAAATCGTCGATAGCCCCAAATAATCATACCGAATTGGGTACCCCAATCTCCTAAATGGTTATCTGATATAACGTTATGTCCCATAAAGCGGAGAATTTTGTACAGAGAATCGCCAATTGAAGTAGAACGAATATGCCCCACGTGCATCGGTTTGGCGACGTTGGGAGCGGAGTAGTCGATTACAAAAGTCCGGGATTTGGCGACCGGCGGAACGAATAATCGCGGGTCGTTTACGCCGTTGGCAATTGTATTTTCCAGCCATGAATTATTCAGACGAATATTCAAAAAACCGGGACCGGCAACCTCCGGCTTCGGGCAGAAATCGGTATCCGTCCAGGCGTTTGCAATTTGAGTTGCGATTTCGCGCGGATTTTTCCCGAGTTTTTTTGCCATCGGCATGGCAAAGTTCGCTTGATAATCGCCGAATTTATCGTCGTTTGCGCGGCGAATCATACCTAAATACGAGTCCGCGTCGGGGGTTAGGGATAGCAAAATAGGACGAAATCGACGAATTAATTCGGATTGTATGGACATAATAAAGGGGTAAAGGTTGAAATATATTATATTTATCTGATTGTATGGGTAAAAGTATTCCTGCTCGCAGGAATATGTGCGGGGTACAACCCTGATCGGCGGCTTGGAGCTTGCTAAGCGGTTTTGCCGTATCGCTTGAGCTGGATAAATTGGGTTTTACGGAAGTCTATTATATATTATAGGGATTTTTTGTAAAGAAGAAGCGCGACAGAACAGATGAATTTTTAAAATATCCCCAATCAGCGGGGCAGGGGTATCTTGATTTATCGGTACAATTCAGTTAGAATGCACGGTATAATGAAGTGCAATGTTCGTACAACCAGATTTTATACTATGACTGATTGAATTTTCCTTTTGACGTCGTTTTGATTTCGCCCAATAAGTTGAGCT
>CAYZMZ010000515.1:0-2344 GCA_964479655.1 uncultured Planctomycetaceae bacterium | reverse complement strand
GTTTTGTTCCTGTGGTTCGGATGGTTCGGATTCAACCCCGGCAGTACCTGTGCGGCTGATACCTCCATCGGTTATATTGCCGTAACAACCAACTTGGCTGCGGCGGCTGGCGCCTTGACTGCGATGGGATTGGCGTGGTATATTTTTGGAAAGTCTGACGCTACAATGACCTTGAACGGTATTTTGGCAGGCTTGGTGGCGATTACTGCCGGTTGCGACTGCGTTTCCCCGGCGGCTTCGATTCTTATCGGCGCGATTGCCGGTATTGCGGTTGTTTTATCCGTTTTGTTTGTCGATCATATATTAAAGATTGACGATCCGGTTGGTGCGGTCAGCGTTCACTGCGTTTGCGGTGTGCTGGGAACGATTTTCGTCGGATTGTTTTCGCTTGACGGCGGTTTGTTCTACGGTGGAGGAACGCATTTGTTAATCGTCCAAATTGAAGGAGCGGCTATGGCTGCTGTTTGGGCCGTAAGTATCGGGCTTGTTATGTTCAACGTAATAAAGTATACTATCGGTTTGAGAGTTACCCGCGAGGAAGAATTGCGTGGTTTGGATATCGGAGAACACGGAATGTCCGCCTATCCGAACTTCGATACTTGGACTACTACCTGATTAAACAGAAAGAAGGAAAAAAATCATGAAACTTATTATTGCCTATATTCAACCGGAAAAGCTCAACGACGTTAAGCAGGCTCTGTTTGAAAAGGATATTGCCAAGATGTCGGTAACCAACTCCTTGGGATGCGGGCATCAGATGGGCTACAAGGAAACCTACCGAGGAGCGATTACGGAGGTCAACTTGCTCAAAAAAGTTCGTTTGGAAATTGCCGTCAACGACGAATTTGTCAAGTCTACCATCGACATGATTATTTCCGCCGCTCGGTCGGGAAATATTGGAGATGGAAAGATTTTCGTCGTTCCGCTGGAACAATGTATCCGAATCCGAACGGGCGAAACCGGTTCCGATGCAATCGGTTAGTCAAAAGGACTATACTATGACTACCTGATTTTTCCTGAAGATGTCGTTTTGATTTCGCCGCCAGAATCAAATAATTCCCTTATTTTATCGCTTACGGCGAAATGGAACGACTGATTTTTGCCAGGTCAACCGGAAAAAGTCAGGTGGAATCAGTACTACATGTCAAACAGCCTAACCGCGTTTTTAGTCGTACAGTCTGCGATTTGCTCCAGGGTCAAAGATTTTAATTGAGCCAGTATCGCCGCGGTATGAACTACGTAAGCAGGCTGATTGGCGTCCGCCTTGCCCCTGATCGGTGCGGGGGTAAGGTACGGACTGTCTGTTTCGAGTACCACCGAATCTAACGGTACGACCGCAGCTGCCCGCCGTACAGAATCGAATTTTTTCTGCTTGTAGGTAATCATTCCTCCGAAACCGATGTATAATCCCAATTCCAAATACCGATTCAAGGTCATTTCGTCGCTTGAAAAGGAATGAAGTACCCCTTTTAGCCAGCCGGTCGATTCTTTAAACTCTGATAATATCGTCAATAAATCGGCGTCCGCCTCACGACAATGAAGAATAATAGGCAAATCCGCCTCCATAGCTAATTTTAAATGCCGATTTAAGTAATCTCGCTGAATTTCCAGAGGGCAGTCGTCCCAATATCGATCCAATCCCGATTCTCCGATAGCAACGATTTTATGAGGGTTTCCGTTGTCTTTATTCTCCAAAACGGTTTTTTCGATCCAATTCCAGTCTGAAGGTAACGCCTTGTTTGCGTCGTTGGGATGAATCCCGACTGCGGCAAATAAATGCGGATTATTTGACACCATAGATATAATAAGTTCAGAAGAAGCTTTGTCTGTAGCGGGAATTAGAATTTTTTCGATTCCTGCCGAAGCGGCGTTTTGCAGTATTTCATCAAAATTATTAAACAGTAACTCATCATATAAATGAGCGTGAGTATCTATAAATGGCATGATTATAACGATTATAACGATTGTAACGATTTAATTTAGGAAAGATTGGAAAAATAAGTAAAAATTTTCCGTTATCTTTATTATTTCGACTTATTTTTTATTCGGCAGGAAATAGATTATTAGATTATGAAATATTTATCATTTTATAATAATACCATTTTGAGCTTTCCCGGACGGTATTTTTAACAATCATAGTACAGACGGGGTAAAAGTCAAGTAAGAACAGAGTAAAGTATTTCAAAATGCCTGTTTTACTAGAGTTTACCTTGGATTTTATGCTATGACAACATAATTTTTTACCGATGCCGTTTCGATTTCGTCCTATTATTAATTACTTGCCCTATTTATTAATAAACAGGACTGCCACGGACGCCCCTTTTGTTTTATCGATTAGGGGGGA
>CAYZMZ010000514.1:0-2344 GCA_964479655.1 uncultured Planctomycetaceae bacterium | reverse complement strand
TTACAGAAAGAAGAATAACATGAAAATTTGGAGTTTTTGTTTTGCGTTGCTGCTACTGGTGTGCAGTTTGTCGGAAGGTCAGGAAAAGTTTTCCATTTGGCCCGATAAAGCCCCCGGAGAAACGGATGTCGCCAAGAATCCGCAGTTGCTGCTGTTTAAGCCTGAAAAGAAAACCTCTGATACCTGCTTGATTGTCTTTCCCGGCGGCGGATACCAGATGTTGGCCATCGATCACGAGGGATACCAAATCGCTCGGTATTTTAACGAAAAAGGGATTACCGTCGCGGTATTACAATATCGAGTTCCTCGACGCGAAGGATTGCCCAAGCATCAAGCCGCCTGGCAAGACGCGCAGCGTGCGGTTCGATTCGTCCGTTCTCATGCCCAGCAATGGCAAATAAAACCCGATAAAATCGGTGCTATGGGCTTTTCAGCCGGCGGACATTTAACTCTTATGACGGCTCTGAGTTCTCAAACGCCCGCTTACGAGCCGATCGACGAATTGGATAAGGTGCCCTGTAACGTGAATTTTGCCGTTCCGGTTTATCCCGCTTACGTCTTGGAAGACGGAAACAACGGCCATAACAAGGACAAGGGAATTGATTCCCCGATCGTCAAAGAGTTTGCCTTCGACGCTCAGATTCCTCCGATGTGCTTGATTCATGGAGATAGCGACGGCTATTCTTCCATGGGATCGGTTGCCGTTTATACGCAGCTGAAAAAACGAGGAATTCCGGCTGAACTGCATATTTACGCTAATGTTGCGCACGGATTTGGCGCAAGACCGCAAGACAATCACGTGGGCGATTGGCTAAATCGGGTCTACTACTGGATGCAAGTTTCGGGATTCTGATTTAATAGAAGTGCCCTATATACTATGACTACGTGATTTTTTCACCGATTAAGGCGAAATGAAACGACTGATATTTGTTTTACAAATCGGAAAAAGTCAAGTGGAACCGGTATAGAACGCCCGATTTCTGAAACGAAGCGGCGGGTTATGGAGGGGTGTCTTCTCCATAACCCCGGTATCTGTATTAGACAGAACAAACATTCACCTTATTATTCCGCCGTCGCCTTCGATGACGGGAACTCGCTGGAGGAGTATTTCCTCGACCCCGCCTCTGTGCGCGGCGCGGGATTCTCTTTTTCGTCCTGTTGGGCGGAAAATTTCTCCCTGCTATATCGCTTTAATTGACCAAAACTCAAAAGACGTAATTATCTACAATATTCCTGTTTTTAATGAATCGTATAATATAACTATTGTATCTGTATATTATGTATTATGACGCTGTAAGATATAATTTTACGTGTTTTTACGCTCATTTTCAAGAATTAACCTTGTTTTCACGAAACATCGAATTGTCGCTATATGACATTTAATTTGTACTATATTATTAGATAAAATTAAGATTTTTTTATTATTTTCATGTAGGAAATAGTTGACAGACGTCAAAATAAGGAGTATAATGAGCAGATGAAGTTGTATTATATGGAATAAATATAGCTTGAAATGGAATAATCCTGCCACAGATATTTATACTAAGACTACGTGTTTTTTCTTTTGGCATCGTTTGAATTTCGCCGAACAGAATAGAGCAAGTCTTAATTTTATGGCATTTATTTATCGATCAGTCCAAGTGTTGTTCCCGAACCGTCCGCATATCTGCTTGATTTCGCCCAATAAGTCGAGCTAAATCCTTGTTTTGCCGATCAGGGCGAAATGAAACGACTGGTTTATGAAAATATAAACCGGAAAAATTCAAGGGAAGCAGTATATATATTATTCGTCAAAAAAAGAATTAAGAACAATGAAACAAATTTTTATCTGTGTATGTTTACTGGTGGGATTAATCGCTTCATCCGGTCAATCAACTCCGGCGGTTGACCCCGCAGTTCCGCAAACGATAAACCCGAAAGCGGGCAAAAAACTGGTTTGGAGCGATGAATTTAATTATCCCGATAAAAAACTGGATTTATTTTGGACGGCGCAAAATGGTCCTTCGGGGCATATTTTATGCAGTCGATGGCGTGAAAATTGCGTTGTCAAAAACGGTACTCTGCAATTGATCAATAAAAAGGAAAAACGCGCGGGGCAAGACTGGACTTCCGGTTCTTTGACCAGCAAACGTAAGTTCCTGTATGGCTATTTTGAGTGTCGTTATAAGTACGCAGCCGCTGAAGCGACCAACAACTCGTTTTGGCTAATGACGCAAGGAGAAATTAAATCTTCCGACAAGCGGGCGCACAGTTTTGAAATTGATATAAACGAAGGTCATTATCCTTCTGAAATAAATACAAATATTCATGACTATACCAATGTTACTATTGTCAACGGTGAAAG
>CAYZMZ010000513.1:0-2348 GCA_964479655.1 uncultured Planctomycetaceae bacterium | reverse complement strand
CCGCCGCAATAAAAAAAGCAAGCCCTTTACGCCATAAAACCGGCTCACTCAGTCCCATATAGAAGGCCAACACAGCACTAATTACCATCGTTACCGCAAAAAAGTTGTTGTCCATACCTATAAAGCCAACCATGGCAAGTCTATCAAATCCCTGAAAATAAGACACGTTCAAATCATACGCCACATATCCTTCGGACAGAATAATTACCCAAAGCAATATTTTCAGCTGTTTGACATTCTCTATTACCGTCATTCCAACAAACATGGCCAAGTATAACTTTACAAATTGTACCATCTGGTCCCACGCCCCAAACTCCAACACGCTATTCGCCACTCCAGATAAAAACATCCAAATAAAACTAAAAATCAACAGCCATACAATGGTATAAGCTTTTTGTCCAAAGTCCCATTTACCAAAACCCATCATCGACCACCCCAAAAGCATACCAACCGCTACCACTTGGGCATAGCCTATCGGTCCCAAAAAACGCGGAGGAACTGAAAAAAACCACAATGCGGGAGGATTTATAATCGCCAACATTACATAGCAACACAAACCGACAAACGGACTCAGGGCACCATAAACTCCGCCAAACATCGTCAGCAGATAGGTAAAAATCAGACCTTTACTCATAATATTTTTGTGTGGTTCATTTATATACTGGTTCTAATTGAATTTCCCCGAATTATACTGTCATAATTCAGCCGATTCATTTCGCACTAGTCGGTAAAATACAGGGGTAGCCCGATTCTTAGGACGAAATCAAAACAGCATCGAGGGAAAAAATCATGTAGTCTCTGTATAATATATCCTATTTTATTTTTTTGTCTCCCCTATACCGGTAAATATTTCAGCTTTTTTCGGATTTTATCTCCATAAAAACAGACTTATCTATCAATTCCGATATATATTGTACCAATTTTAGAACTGCAAAACTTATTCCAATTTGAACAAATATATCGGATAGGGTAAATGTACGTGTTGGCAAAAATAGCTGACCTGCCTCAAACAGGGTGAAAAGGCTCGCCGTAGTCAGCAAAACGATGTTTGATGAATATTTCAATGCATGGAAAATACCGTAGAGAAAAAACGTTACCGCAATACTGTATTCTCCGATTGTCATTAATCGATAAAATGAATTTAACGGGTTCGATTTTTGGTAGTCTGCCAGAGGAATCATTTGCATTGGAGAAAACAGAAACTCACAGTCGGTATCTGCCAGGTTAAAATTAAATGGAAACCAGAAATAGCAAACCATCGAAAAAAGCGTTACAAACAAGCCGACCAAGCAGACTGGAATCCGAACTCCCGATTGGTATATTTTCATGCCCAGCCAACCAAGACCGGCAAATATAACCGCCAAGATTATCGTTGAAGTGCATACTTTGCGGGATTCCACAAAAAACTGACACGTCAATATAGCCGTTGAAAACAGAATCGCCCACATCATTACTCCCTGAAATCCCGACATCGTTGCCCATAATTGGGTGAATCGCGACTTGTCGTTTTGTTCACGCTTCCACAAAACAGGCAACGCTCCCAACGGCACAAAACACAGACCTATCGAAATAATTTTGCAGACCGACTCCAGCGTAAATTGACCGCTATACTGACCAAAAGGCTCCCAAAATACAACCCCGGATAACCAGCGTTTGTTTAGATCATGAAGCGAGTATATTACATCCAACGGAAAAATAAATCCGATAATCAACATCAATAAATATATTAACATCAAAATAGATAGCACATCGGAGACCGAAACGCTGGTCAGCAATCGTTTAAATTCATCGGAAATTGCCTGCCCCGAAATCGACCATACCCCGGCACCCAAGCCCGCTCCCATCGTTTGAGCCAGAATATCAGACAACGCGGAATTTCGATTCGGCGTGAACAACTGTAAACTCTCTACTGCAAACGCAAAGAAACCGCATATAAGTAAAACCGGAAAGAAAAATACGATTATCCAATACGCTTTTCTATCTAAACATAAAGCTCCTAACACCAAAAATCCGGCGGGTACTCCCAAAAGCAAATTGACGTACCAGTCTACCTTGGATTCTACATGTCCGCCGTTGGAAAGCATGGTTTCAATACCGCTAACCCAGGACGGCTGACAGGCTTGAAATTCAAATGGCGTTAAACTGCCGTAAAACAAAAACAAGTAGAATAAAAACGCCCCTAAACAGTACGTTCCCCGCCCTATCAAAGACGAAGACGGTTCCTTCGTTACGTCGTCAGTTGGAATTATAACTTCTTCTGTCAATCTGTTCACCTGTTTAGAATTATCTCAGATAATTTTGCAAATCGATTATTCCAACTATAAGAACTAACAATTGCGTTCCGTCCT
>CAYZMZ010000512.1:0-2350 GCA_964479655.1 uncultured Planctomycetaceae bacterium | reverse complement strand
CAGGGGCGATACACTGACCGCCCGGATGTTGCGTTGTTAAGTTTTAGGGATTCATTTACACCAAGTCTGTTCGTTATTAAAATTGGAGAAAAGGGAGTGACTCGGCTACTGTTTTTTTCGTCGTCCTCGTCGCCCCTGAGAGGCGGAAGAGGCGGGTTTCAATTTTACTTCGGAAATTAAAGTTCCGATCTGCCCCTTCATTTGTTCGATTCTATCTCGCAAAATAGCCGCTCGTTCGAACTCCAAATTTTGCGCCGCGTCAAACATTTGTTCTTCCAGCTCGTTTATATATTCTTCGGTGATATACTGAGCGTCTGATTTTATACCGACAGCCTGATTCGCTTGAATATGGGCGTCTGCCGCCGCTTGAATTCCTTTGTGAATTGACCGCTTAATTGTTTGCGGCGTAATTCCATGTTCTTGATTGTACTTTTTTTGCATTTCTCGACGGCGGTCGGTTTCGTCAATTGCCTTTTGCATGGAATCGGTGATTTTATCGCCATAGAGAATAACTTTAGCGTTTACGTTTCTGGCCGCTCGACCGATAGTTTGCATTAAAGAGGTTTCCGAACGTAAAAAGCCCTCTTTGTCCGCATCTAAAATCGCGACCAGTGAAACTTCGGGTAAATCCAGTCCCTCACGCAGAAGGTTTACTCCCACCAAAACGTCAAACGCGCCTTCCCGCAAATCACGCAGTAATTCAACCCGCTCAAAGGCGTCCAATTCGCTATGAAGCCATTTACAGCGGATTCCCTTTTTAACAAAATAGGCGGAAACGTCTTCCGCCAGCCGCTTGGTTAAAGCCGTAACCAGAGTCCGTTCTTTATGAGCGATTCTGTCTTGAACGCGAATTAACAAATCAGGAATCTGATTTTTTGCCGGAGAAACTTCTATTTCCGGGTCTAACAATCCTGTAGGACGGATTACTTGTTCGACAAACGTATCGCAATGTTCTGATTCGTAAACGCCGGGCGTTGCGGAAACGAAAATCGCCTTGTTGATTTTGCTTTCCCATTCGGAAAAAGACAGCGGTCTGTTATCCAAAGCCGACGGAAGCCGAAATCCGTGCTCAATAAGCGTAAGTTTACGATTTCTATCGGCTGACTGCATTCCCCGAATTTGCGGAATTGATACGTGAGATTCATCCACGATAAGCAAAAAGTCATCGGGAAAAAAAGAATACAATGTATCAGGCGGCGTACCTGGCTGACGATCTGAAAGATGAAGTGAATAATTTTCTACGCCTGAGCAATAACCCACCTGCTTAATCATTTCTATATCGTAACGAGTTCGGGCACTCAATCGCTGCATTTCCAGTAATTTTTGTTCTTTTCGCAGTTCTTCCATCCGCTGGTTGAGTTCCGTTCGGATTTTAACCAACGCGCTTTCTATCCGCTCTTCCGGCAATACAAAATGCTTGGCAGGAAACAGAATCAGTGATTCCATTCGTTGCGTAACCTCGCCGGTAGTCGGATTGATAGCAGAAAGCTGATCGATTTCGTCGCCCCAAAATTCGATTCGTACCCCGTATTCCTCTGAAGTGGGGAAAATATCGACGCAATCGCCTCGAACACGGAATTTTCCGGAAACAAATTCGTAATCGTCCCGCTGATATTGGATATCAACCAGTTTGGAAAGCAACTCGTCCCGTTCCAGATGATCGCCCTTATTAAAGTAGAGTATCATTTTCATGTAATCTGTCGGCGAACCTAATCCGTAGATACTCGAAACGCTAGCCACAACAATAACATCGCGTCGAGAAACCAGAGAACTGGTTGCCGCCAAACGGAGCCGGTCGATTTGCTGATTAATCGCGGCATCCTTTTCGATGTAAATATCCCGTTGAGGAATATAGGCCTCCGGCTGATAGTAATCGTAATAAGAAACAAAGTAGGAAACCGCATTGTGCGGGAAAAACTCCTTGAACTCCGAATATAGCTGCGCCGCCAAGGTTTTGTTATGCGACATAACCAAGGTCGGCTTTTGAATTTGCTGGATTACGTTTGCCATGGTAAACGTTTTTCCAGAGCCTGTAACGCCCATAAGCGTTTGGAATTTTTCGCCGCGATTTATGCCCGCGACCAGCTTTTCAATCGCCTGCGGCTGGTCGCCTGCCGGCTTAAACGGCGAAACTAATTCAAAGTTCATTTTTCTCCTGCTCGTTTTGACTCATTTTATTCCATGCCAGCCACATCAGCCAGCTGCCTACTATGGCTCCGGCGGTCAGAATTGCCCCGGCGAGGTACTGCCCATACAGCAACGCACCGACGGCAAACAACACGCAGTAAATTCCCATACATCCTAAAACTGAACAAAGCAATCCCATCGGAACAGACCAAGGGCGATTATC
>CAYZMZ010000511.1:0-2354 GCA_964479655.1 uncultured Planctomycetaceae bacterium | reverse complement strand
AAAAAAAAGAGGAAAATAGTGGAAAAAGGGGGAAAATGTTGGAAAATCACATGAAATTAATCTGAAAAAGGCAGAAATAAATCTCGGTAAATCGGAATAATAGCAACTTTGATAACGATTTCTAAACTGTGATGCGGTTGGTAGTAACAGTTTTCTCCGTTTAATCCCCTTTTCTCCAAAAATAGAATGGACGTTTCAATTCGGTCGGTACCGGTTGCGGTTTGGAAATCAGAGTATATAATTACCGATACGATGAGTTTTGATTTTGCACATAGCTGTTGTTTTCTTACCGGTCCGACGGCATCGGGGAAGTCCGATGCGGCTGTCGAATGGGCGCAGCTACATAACGCCGAAATAATTTCCATGGATTCTGCCGCCTTATATCGCAGAATGGACATCGGTACAGCAAAGCCCAGTGCGCAACAACGCCAGGCGGTTCCTCATCATTTGCTGGATATAATCAACCCGCAAGACGATTTTTCCGTTGCGGATTACTATCAGGCGGCGCAACGCTGCGTAACGGATATTCTCTCGCGCGGTAAAATGCCGTTGTTTGTAGGAGGTACGCCGCTCTACTTAAAGGCTCTTTTGCGGGGGCTGTTCGACGGTCCTGCGGCTGACTGGTCGATTAGAAATAAACTCCAGACAATACTAAACGCGGATCGTATTCCCGCTGATTCCTCTGACGGCTCCCCGGTTCCTGCATCGCTTTCCGGCTGTCAGCGACTTCATGCTATGCTAGAGCAAATTGACCCGGTTTCCGCCGCTCGGCTGCATGTAAACGATACACGTCGGGTCATTCGGGCTATTGAAGTTTTTGAGCTTACGGGAAAGCCTATCAGCGCCTGGCAGCAAGAGCACGATAAGCCGATTCCTCAAGACGAATGCCGTGTATATGCGTTGGAAATCGACCGGGAAGTGCTTCACGACAGAATCGAACGCCGGGTAGACTGGATGCTTGACAACGGACTGATAGAAGAGGTTAAACGATTGCTTGAATTTGACGCGCCGTTATCACGAACCGCCAGCCAAGCGGTTGGCTATCGGGAAACCATCGAATTTTTGCAAAACCGTCCCTCCGCTTCTCCAAGCGGTATTTCGCCCAGCGATGTAGCTGACCTGCGGGAATCAATAATTGTCCATACCCGTCAGCTAGCCAAGCGGCAGATGACCTGGTTTCGCGGTCTGTCAGAATGCCGACTGATTTCTCATTTCGACTGATTGCCGATTTAGGAGAACGGATAGACAGGGGAACAATTAAATTTGTCTGTCCGGGGCGGGACAAGATAAGATGTCAGGAACTATCATGTGAAATCCATTTATCTTAAATCGTTCTGCAATATTTTTCTGTTCGATTCCAACCGTTTCATCGGAATATAGACTTGAATGCAATAATCAGTTTTTCACCGAAAGATAAATGTACCCGTTGCAGCAAAGCCTGCGAAGGATTCTGACGAATTTTTTGCAGTAAGACCTCGTAGACGTTTCGTATTTGAGAATTGGAACGACGTCCGACGCGAGATAAACATGAGTTCAGCGGCTCGCTGGATCGGTAGTTTCCCTCCGCAAGGGCGATTAAATCCTGAATAATCAGCTCAAGATCGGTTTGGCAATACGATTTTTTTTGAATCTGCTCAATAAACAAAGTGGGGTTAACAGAAAAACGTTTAAGAATAGCCGCCGGAATATACACGCGGTTGTTAAGCGCATCCTCTTGTATATCTCGTACAATATTAGTTATTTGTACAGCTAATGCCTGCTGCTGAATCCATTGAACTACTAAATTATCGGGGTTCTCGGGATCGAAAACCGGCGTATGCGTTCCGGACTTTACCCCCCAAATACAGACGCACGCAATACCAACCGTACCGGCGACAAAGCGGCAATACTGGCGCAGCTGTTCCAGCGATTGGAAGGGCTTAAAATCAATATCCAGCAACATTCCCTCGATAACTTCGGTAAAACAGCGGCGGGGAATTTCAAAACGATGAATAGTTTGTTGGACAGCCGGGAAAAGGGGATACTGTTGATTCAAATTGTCGTTTTCAAAATCCGATTCTATCTGCTGTTTAATCGCGAGGAGTTTTTGTTTTTTATCGTCCGCTGAACCGCTCTGATCGGCAATATCGTCTACGATGCGCACAGATACGGCATCACTTGGTGTTTTCGGATCATAAGGGGTTTCTTCAGCGGGCTTTCCGTAGTAGTCGCTGAGATATTCGGCTTCGGTTTCTTTTTCGCCGTAATATCCGTTTACGTTTGTTCCGAGAATGGAGAATGCGTCCACATAAAGTGCTTCATTATTTGAATACACACTTTGGTTGATGTACATTTGAATCTTGTACAGTCTTGAC
>CAYZMZ010000510.1:0-2365 GCA_964479655.1 uncultured Planctomycetaceae bacterium | reverse complement strand
ATCGTGGAAAAACGGTCGAAAAGATTACTCTGAAAACCAGCTGGGAGGTTCCGGGAAAGAATCTTCAGGCTTTTCTTCCCGGCATTCTTTATTATGGAAACCCTTCGGGAAATCGAAATACCCCCGGTTTTGTTCCCGCGTACAGCGGAAAAACGGGCGAGTTTGCTATTTTTGAAGAACACCGATTTCCGATGCCTTTTGCGTGCTTGGAAGATGCCGAAAATCTCCGTGCCGCAGCGATTCATGTGGTTCCCAGTCCTGCGTATCGCGGAAGTGTGGCCGATCAATGGAACTCAATGGGGGTTCGCGCCGTAGAGGATTCCTCTTCCTCCTTGGAACTATATTCCGGCTACGTTGGATTCAACGGCAAAAACGGCGTCGTTAAAGCGCGTCAGTCGGGACCGATGGATTACCCGGAAGCGACAATAACGTTGGTCAACAACACCGTAATTGAAAAAATATTCTATCTGGATGCGTGGTCGATAAACGCTCCGGGAGAAGGTTTTCGTCAGCCGGTCGCAAAATCAATTGCATTGAATCAACCATTCAGTTCGGCTGGATTACCTTCTCGCGAAGAGATTCTTCGCTCGAAAATCGATTTCGCCCGAAGTCGATGGTTGGAAGTCCCGGCGGACGATAGTTCGGAGGTATCCGGCGGATTCCGAATGCATCCTGACGGAGGCAACAATTACGTGGTTATGGGCTGGTGCGGTCAGGCGGAGGTTTGCGGATACGCGTTCCAGGTTTTGGAAGACAAAATCAATCGCTGCTATGCGTCCGAACCCGCTCAAACGCAGGATCAGGTGCGGAATTGGATTCCCAGAGCGGTTCAAAAATCGCTGGATCTGCTTTCTACAACGCCCCAAAATCCGAACGGATTCTCCGTAATTTACGATATGGATACGCATCGGTGGCTTCATAACGGCGATCCGGTTTCTTGTGGTCAAGCCATGTATCATTTTGCCAAAGCGATTGAATTTAATCGAAAGACCAATAAATACGATTCCAAAAAATGGGAGGCGTTTTTAACTCAGGCGTGCGATAATCAATCGAAACGGATATTAGACGAGCGTTGGTATCCCCGTTCGACGGCTGAAGGGTTCTATATCGCTCCCTTATCTATCGCCTCGAAATTATTCAACAATCCGGAATATTTACGCGCAGCCCGAAAAGCGGCGGATCACTATATTGAACGGCACCTCTCGATGAAAGAACCGTATTGGGGAGGTACTTTGGACGCCAACGGAGAAGATAAAGAAGGCGCCTGGGCGGCATTTCAAGGCTTCTTCGTTCTTTATGAAACAACGGGAGAAAAGAAATATTTGGACGCGGCTGTCCACGCGGGAGATTGTTGTATGAGCTATACCGTGGTTTGGGATATTCCTATGCCTCCCGGAAGGTTAGCCGATCACGCCTTCAAATCCAGAGGCTGGACTGTCGTTTCTCCGCAAAATCAACATTTGGATTTATACGCCGTTACCATGACGCCTGAATTTTATCGTTTGGGAATTGCAACCCAAAACAAGGATTACGCCGCTCTTTCTCAAGTGATGTTTCGTTCATGCGGGCAACTGACCGATTCTCTTGGAAGTCAGGGAGAGCAAATTCAGCAGACGAATTTTGGTCAATACGGTGATTTATCAGACGTTCTGAGTTTTCGCGGCGGGTATTCGGAAGGCTGGACGGTCTTTTGGCTGACCGCGCATTTCCTTTCCGCCGAGGCGAGATTTACAGAACTAGGCATTTAAACTATACTACTTGATTTTGCCGCCGACGCCGTTTTGATTTCGCCCCCATACGAATAAAACTCCCCGTTTTATCGATTAAGGCGAAATGAAACGGCTGATATGTGGTTATACAAATGGAAAAAACTCAAGTGGAACCAGGATAAGCTTGTTATACCGGTATCGATTCGCTATTCGCCTGACTGGATATTATATCCCGAACCAACAGGCGGATAGCTAACCCGAACGGGAATTTGCTCGATTTTTCCCGGCTGCGTTACTGCCGTCGGGGACGGTACCAACCGAGGTTGCGGATTATCTTCAGCCAGCGCAATTCCTTCAAAGTCGTATCCGTTTTTACGAGCGGTATTGAACGTCTGTTTTGCCAGTTCTCGTCTGACTTCAGGCTGAACGTTGGTCAATTCCATGGCAAAAGCCGCCATATTGAACGGGGATCGCTTGCAGCCGTCCGAGTACCAGTTGACAAAAGCCAGCGTTTGTTCGAGGTTATTGTCAGCCACTTTTCCTAGCATGGGAAACAACAGTTTGGTTGCGGCATCGTAAAATTCCTGCTCCAAACTCAAAAACGTATCTATGTAACAGGTCGTCTGCTCAATTCCAGATGCATCTTTTTCTACCGC
>CAYZMZ010000509.1:0-2368 GCA_964479655.1 uncultured Planctomycetaceae bacterium | reverse complement strand
CAGGCGAAAAAAACTCCGCCGCTGGTCACTGAAAGCATTTAATAGAAGTACCCTTCAATAACAAAGAACTCGTATGTTTCCCATTGTAACAATTTTTAGGTTAAAAGTCAATAGTAAATATTAATTATAATAATCTGATATATTATTTATTATTAAATTTATGCGATGACTACTTGATTTTTCCTATCAATGCCGTTTTGATTTCGCCATAGTATGAATAAAATCGCCTGGTTTTACGGATTACAGCAAAATGAAACGGCTATTTTATGATAATATAAGCTGGAAAAATTTAAGTGGAACCTGTATAATATAATCGGGTAGCAAACAAAGGGAGAAAAGAAAAGCAAAAAATAAAAAATTTCGTTCGTCCCCCTTGCCAAGGCAAAAAAATATGATAGAATCCCCTGTATAAGTTTCAGACGAGTAATCAGTTTTTACTGATTTGCCCCCTAAAACGAGGGGTCGTAGCTCAATTGGTTAGAGTACCGGACTGTCGATCCGGTGGTTGCGGGTTCGACCCCCGTCGACCTCGTTTTACAAAATAAGGATAGAGTTTATTCTCTGTCCTTTTTTTATAACTATTCTCATTGAGGCGTTCTTATTTGCGAGCTATACTATAATGGCTTGATTTTTTCTACCGACATCGTTTTGATTTCGCTTCAGCAAGAATATAAACTCCCTGTTTTACGGATTAAGGCGAAACGAAGCGGCTGCGGTTTGTTATGAGAACCGGAAAAAGTCAAGTGGAACCCGTATATCTCATTTCTTGTAAAATTAGCAATCTATCATTTATTAATATATATTGACGTTGCATTTTTTACGGAATTACAGTATAATCCGCTAAAATCAAGAAGTCGATATTGCTAACCCAAGGAAAATCAGCATGAATCCGTCCCCTCAATTTCCGTTGTCTCCAGCAGACCTGTTGCAAACCGCACGCCAGGTACTTTTGGATGAATCTTCTGCGCTGCGCGAAATGGCAGCCAGTTTAGACAATACGTTTATCGAGGCAATCAATACAATAGACGCCTGCAAGGGCTGCGTCTTGGTCTGCGGAATGGGAAAAGCCGGACTGGTCGGTCAAAAAGTAATGGCTACAATGGGTTCTTTGGGCGTGAGAAGTCATTTTCTTCATCCCGCCGAAGCGGTTCACGGCGATTTAGGGCGAGTCCGCTCCGACGACTGCATGATTATGTTTTCGCAAAGCGGCGAAACCGAAGAAATAACCCGATTGCTGCCTGCGTTGCAGGAAATGGGCGTTCCGATAATCGCGGTAACGGGAAATCACAACAGTACCCTGGCCCGAAAATCAACCGTCGTATTAGACCTTCATTCTCCGCGCGAGGCCTGCCCGATGGGCTTGGCTCCCAGTACCAGTACAACCATGATGCTGGCTATGGGAGACGCGTTGGCTTTGTCGCTGAGCGCAAAACGTCATTTTTCGCCGCAGGATTTCGCACGAAATCATCCTGCGGGTTCGTTGGGAAAATTATTAAGCCGTGTCGATTCGTTGATGCGTCCGTTAAATCAATGCCGTATAGCCAATCAGCATTTAACCATCAAACAGGTTTTTATCAACACGATTCTTCCGGGCAGACGAACCGGAGCGATTATGCTGGTCAACGACGAAGGGCTTTTGTCGGGCGTATTTACCGATTCGGACTTGGCGCGTCTGTTTGAAAGAAATCTCAATCCGCTGGAAGAACCGATTGAAAACTATATGACCCGCCGTCCGTGGGCGGTTCTAACCGGCACGATGTCGGTTGACGCGTTGGGATTAATGTCCGATCATAAAATTAGCGAGTTACCGGTAATCGATATTCAGGGCAAGCCCTTGGGATTGGTGGATATTACCGATGTATCCGGCTATTTTTCCAAAATTCATTCCTCGTCCAATCCCGCCCAGGTAACGGCTGAGGTATCGCAGATCGATTCCGGCAATCCTTTAATCAAACTGTTTTCCCTGAATAAAAAAGCCGCATAACCAGCATGAAATTTCGTGTTGAATTAAGTGAATGAAAAAAATAATACGTGTTCTGCTGACTACTATTATTCTGTCTGCGGGGCTGTACGCCTATTGCTTGTTTGCCGTTCCGTTTATAGAGCTGGAATCAACCGTTTCGTATCGTACCGGTTCGATGGGATACGAAAACGACGATATTTCTATTCAGCTAAAACGGCTATTTCCTCCCGATGCGTGGGAATTAAAACAATCCAGAAGAATTAAACTCAGCAACGCCCATTTTCTTCTGGATGATTACAACATCTCTTCCGATTCAAAAATCGTAGTAAACAAATGCACAATAATTATTATAGACCCCGACCAGTCCTTGTCGGACTCGAAACGGTTTGAAAAGTCAATTGTTAT
>CAYZMZ010000508.1:2130-2381 GCA_964479655.1 uncultured Planctomycetaceae bacterium | reverse complement strand
TAAAACCACAGAGCGGTAAAAACAAACGAGGACAGAAGTATATCCAGAACGCAGACGCCCCCGCCAGTTACATTTAATAACGATTACGATGGACGAGGACGGTATTAGATATAATATCAGTTCGTAGTAAATTTTGGAAAGACAATCTCCATAACCCCGGACTTTAGTCCGGGGCTGAACATATTCCTACTTTAATCCCATGCCCGCGCTACTAGGCGGCGGGCTAGGGATTCAACGGGAACGCCGCCCAC
>CAYZMZ010000508.1:0-2120 GCA_964479655.1 uncultured Planctomycetaceae bacterium | reverse complement strand
CGGACGGGAACGTCCGCGCTCCAAAGGGTCAAATGCGGTATTCTATATCAGCGCGATTCACTCAATCGCGATCCGCCAACTCGATGTCTGTATCGGCTCGAGGCTCAACCGATTCGCGATTGAAAGCGGGAGCAAGCTCCACGCACTCCGGACAAAAACTCCATACGAAAAACCTTAAAGCGGGGCGGGCGTAGACAACCGCCTCCGCTTGTTTCGGTCTTGCAGACGTCTAATCTACAGTAGAAATCTTAAACTCGTTCGAGTTCGCTTTTAATTCCGGCGCGTACATCGCTTCGCCTGAAGCGGGCAGAGCGGATACTGTTCCCGGCATTTCAGCCTTGAGCTTGTAACTGACGGAGCATTTACCGCGCGGAAGCTGACGGCAGAAGAACGAAACCTTTTGGTCGCGGAACTCGACATACGCCCCAATTTCGTTTCCGTTGTAGCCGGAGCGAACTTCAAGCGGTTCAAAACCCGCCGGTTTTCTATCTTCAAATACCAGATATTCGTAGTCGTTTTTACTTTCTAAAGTTAAGTCGACTAAAATTATATCGCCTGATTTAATCGTCGCTCCCGATTCCAGTTCCTGCCGAATGTACTTATCGGTTTTGACTGAAATAATCTGTCCGCGACTGCCAACGGAGTTTTCCGACGCCGATTCATCGCGAACGAGCTTATAATATTTCCGCTGAACTTTAATTTCCAAGCCGGAAGCTGGGATAAAGTTTTCCATGGTAAAGTAATTAACATAGGCGTTAAAATACACCGGACCAGACCCGGTTCGTTTGATTTCCAAAGTATGCTTACCTGCGGAAATATCGGGGTTTTGTAAAATCAACGTTCCGTCGAAGGTAAACAAATTGGTCTTATCAATTTTAACGGTCTTGATCGTTTTACCATCTAAAATAAGCTCAACGGTCATATCGGGAGACATCTCTCCGGTTGTTTTCAAATACTGGGCAAACGCCTCCAGAACCAACGCCGTATCTCGAGTTGAGTTCCAGTACGTTGCGTGCTTTCGATTGTTGAGCAAATACTTTACCAGCCGGGACGCCAGCTCCGTTTGATTGGTTTTGCATAGCAATTTTAAATACCAAGCTTGCGCCTCAATTTCAGACCCGTACCAATACCAGTACGGCGTTGAACCTAAATCCAGCCAGGCGGTTTGATTTTCGTCGTCCTGATTGAGGTACTGCGTTAAATTCCTAATACACATATCACGCTTTTCTATTTGTTCAGTTAAATCAAACGCCAGTCCGATAATCGCCAACGCATAAGGCGATAGTTGGGTTCTGTCGCGATAGAGAAATTCGCCCATTTGAGCGTTGTTTTTACGGGATTCAATCAAAACCGTGTAGACAAACGCATCGAGATTATCGGCAGAATTTTTCCATTTCAAACCGTCCGGCTTTTCCTTAATCAAGGCGTTTTGAAGAAGCTGAACTTGCTCGGCTTGATATTTTTCCAGCCAGGCTAAACCGCGATTGATTATCGAATCGTCTATTTTACAGCCGTTTTGTTTGGCTAGTACCAAACCATGAATTACCACGGCGGTTGTATGCGGATAGGAATATTCGCGGAAGCCGGAGAACCAGCCCCAGCCGCCGTCCGAACACTGCATATTTGTCAACCTGTCTATACCGTCATTAACTCGTTTTTCCAATTCTGTCTTATCGAAAACCGGATTGGAGGCATTCGCATGCGGTTTATCCCATTGCTTGGCTCGAGCCGACGCCTCACCTATTTCCTGAGCGTTGAAATTGGTCTTTTTATTCTGAATATCTTCCAGATCAAGTCCCATGTCCGTCAAAACTTTTTGAGTGATTACCGCCGGAAGGAACTTATTGAGCGTTTGTTCAGTACAACCGTAGGGATAATCAGCCAGATAGGGAATCGCGTCTAACATCGCCCCGGCTAAAGTGGGCGAATACCGGACTTCTAATCGAGTCTGTTCAGGACGACAGGCTTGAGGAATCGTAAACTCGATTTTTTGCGATGAAACCGACGATTGAGCGGCTTGAGCTTGTTCGGCGGATTTGGTTACTTCGGGTTTAATTACCCCGGAGAAGGAATCTTGCTTTAGGATTCCATGAAGTACAACAGGGAATTTAACTTCCATG
>CAYZMZ010000507.1:1961-2386 GCA_964479655.1 uncultured Planctomycetaceae bacterium | reverse complement strand
GCATGACTGGTATTTTGACCTGGGTGAAAAATGGCAGTCGTTGTACGGAAGTCCAAACTGGTCTTTTGATCATAAAGGCGTTCATATCGTCGCTATTTTCTCCGTTTTGGAAGAAGACTTCTGGACTCCTTTGGGACTGACTCCCTTGCAGAGAATGCAGACCGTTGCCGGCTTGGATAATCACGTCCAAAAGCCGTTTACGGTCGGAGAAAAAACGCGTCAATGGCTCAAAGATGACTTGGAAAACGTCAAAGACGATACGCCTGTTATTGTGATTAGCCATTCACCGCTGTATAAATTGTATCCTAATTGGAATTTCTGGACCGACGACGCCGAAGAAGTTCAGGCGATTTTGAATCGATTTAAAACCGTTACCGTTATTCACGGACAGAGCCATGAAGGAAACACTTGTATGGTGGCAAGGG
>CAYZMZ010000507.1:0-1951 GCA_964479655.1 uncultured Planctomycetaceae bacterium | reverse complement strand
ACATACGCATCAGGTTTTGACAAACAGAATTGGCAACATTTCCTTCCATGGCGTACTGTCAACCGCCTGGCCGTGGCCGTATGCGCCGCAAGGAATGCCGAAAATCTGTGTTGAAATGAATCGTTCCGATCCGTTTAATCCTCACGATGGTTGCGGAGACGGCGAAATTATCGTTCATCCAGACGGCATGGTAGACAAAGTTTACTCGCTCTGGAATCGGGATCAAATGGTTGTTTCCGCCAAGTACATGGCGTCCAACGGCACTCAAGACAATCCCGCCTCTCCCAACGCGGGTTCATATTAATTCAATACGGTAATTTAATATAAGGAATTTAATTCATGAAATATACATTTATACTAACTGTTTTGGCAGTAAGTGGACTTATATTCACAGGCTGTCACCCCTGTTGCCAGTCTGGAACGTGCGGTTCAGCTTCTACTGCCGAAAACTCCTCCGATAAAGACGCCTCCCCTGCCCCGGTAGTTGTTGAGGAAAAAGTTACCGAAGAGGTTATCGTCGAACAGCCCAGCGAACCGGCAACCCCAGAATCGTCCAAAGAAGCGAAAGAACTCGACGATTTAGCCGCTCCCGAAGCTCCGACTACCCCCGATTTAATCGAACAAGCCGAGCAGGATACCATCAAAGACGAAGCAAAGCCTGAAGCTAAACCCGAGCCGGATACCGTCAAAGACAAAGCCAAGCCCGAAGTTGAAACGTCTTCAACGATGACTTCCTCCGATCAACGCATGGCGATGCCGGGAACAAATGATCAATGGCGACCAGAAACCGCCGATTCGGTAGACTGGATTGCCAAAGAGCAGCGAAGTCATTTTCTCCTCAAACCGGCTGATAATTCTGCTCTATTAGAGGGCGGACAGAAGGCGGGCGATACGTATAAAAACTTTACCAAGCAAGACTTGGTTGTTTGGGAACGAGAAACTGAACGTATGGTTACTGAAGGTTCACGAATTTTCCATTCAGCCGACGAACTCGGTTCGACAATCGCCGTTTCCTGCGATATGTGCCATCCCGATGGAAGCAATACGCATCCGGAAACGTATCCCAAATATCAGGTACAGCTTGGCCGAGCGGCTTTGCTGCGTGATATGATTAATTGGTGTCTGGAAAATCCATGCCGCGGCAAGCCGCTTTCCGGCGACGATCCTAAAATGCGTGCTCTGGAAGCCTATATACAAGCCATGCGGGCAGGAACCGAAATGCAGTACGGTAAGCACTAATTAGATTTTTGCAACTGTAAATTTATTCTCTATACGTGAAGGACAATCTTGGGATTCTCCTTCACGTTTTTTTATTTCGCTTGAACGGGAATATACGGCTTTCACTTGAAATTTTCCGGTTTATCTAACCATAAATCAGCCGTTTCATTTCATCCAAATCGACAAAACAAAGGGTCTGATTTAATTCAGAGGGCGAAAATCAAAACGCATTGAAGGAAATATGGCACGTAATCGTAATATGAGTCTCCAAAGGACGTTCACTCTGCGCAAAAGGAGAGTATTTTTGACTATTTTTCCGATTTTTTTGTCTATCCCGTTGATTTTACCATTGTTTTTGTGTAGAATACTATCATTGATTAACGATTGTCTTCCTGATAGAAGTGCAATATCTCCATCAACTTTTACAACAAAACTTGATTATGACTAAAAAAACCGCATTTATGTACATTACGCAAACAGTCTGCGCCTTCATCGGAGTCGTTTTGACGGGAATAACAACCTTAAACGGGGCGGAAATTGTCGTCTACCAACCGAATCAAGCTAGTCAGCTTGACGTCAAAGATTCGATTGTCGAACCGCAGGTCGATAAAACTGTCGTCAACGCTTCAGGGAAGAAATATCCTTGGCCGGGCGTGACAGTTCATGGTTGTTGGGATATTAAGCCGAATTGGGCGATTTTTATAACGCTGGAAAATCTCAGCGACAGTCCGTT
>CAYZMZ010000506.1:0-2395 GCA_964479655.1 uncultured Planctomycetaceae bacterium | reverse complement strand
GGCGAAATCAAAACGACGTCAAGAGGAAAATTCAAGTAGTCATAGTATAAAATCCCAATGCGGTGGACAGGCGCGTTACCCTTTAATTAATTTTAATTATTAGACTGTAAAAATAATGAATCGCAGATTACCTCCCTGGTTAAAAAAACGTTTGCCGCCGGGAAACGGCTTGCAGATGGTTACCAATTTACTGGACGAATTAAACCTGACCACTGTTTGCGATGGGGCGCATTGTCCTAATCGCGCGGAATGCTTTCAATGCAAAACCGCAACCTTTATGATTTTAGGGAACCAGTGTACAAGAAACTGCCGTTTTTGTGCCATCGAACCGGTAACTCAAATTCTGCCTCCCGACCCGGATCAGCCGCGACGAGTTGCGCAGGCCGCCGCTCGATTGGGCTTGAAGTACGTGGTTGTAACCAGCGTTACTCGCGATGACCTGCCAGACGGCGGAGCGGCGCATTTCGCCCAAACGATTACCGAGATTAAAAAGTTGATGCCCGAAACGTCCGTCGAGGTTTTAACGCCGGATTTTCAGGGAAATATAGCGGCTTTACATTCGGTTTTGGAAGCGGATTGCGACGTTTTTAATCACAATATAGAAACCATTGATCGATTGTATTCGGCTGTCAGACCCCAAGCTAATTTTCAGCAGAGCTTAAACGTTCTTCAGGCGGCGGCTGAATGGTTTGAACAAAAAGGACTCTCCAATTCCCGGTTTGTAAAAAGCGGTTTTATGGTTGGATTGGGCGAGACAAACGACGAAGTTGTCGAATTAATGAAAACCTTAAAACGGCATCGTGTAGATATTGTTACCATCGGACAGTATTTAGCTCCCAGTTCAGCACATCATCCGGTCGACAGGTACGTAGAGCCGGAAATATTTGCTCAGTGGGAACAAATTGGCAGTACAATGGGATTTCGTTCTGTTTTTGCCGGCCCGTTTGTCCGTAGTTCCTATCATGCCGCTCACGTTGCCGATAAAGCCGCCTGTTCTGCAGAGAACTGAAGAAAATTTCCCTCTCCCTGCGGATTTTTACCAGGGAGAGCCTTGATTTCGCCTTTTTCTTTAAGCGTTTTACGCATAATCGCAATTTTTGCCTGCGTTGAAAGCTGATTTCCGACTTCCTTAATCTCCGTTGGACCGTAATACAATTCAGTCCACCGGATTATCGTATCGTTGTTGAGTTTAATATCGAAAATGCTTTTGTTATACATCGCGTTCTTATCGATACTTTCGTGAATTAAAATCGCGAAAATCCCCAATTCGTTTTTATAGGGAGCCAGTTCGGAGGCAATCTGCGCGCTGGTTGTAACCCATCTATCGCCCCAAGGCTGACCTTGCGGATTGGCGGGATACGACTTAATTCCGAAAACGCGAATATACTTTTGTATATCTGTCTTAGAGAACGAAGAACGTGTCGGCAGCAGAACTCCTTGGTCATCGACGGGGAAAAAGCCGTTTTCCGCCTTGTCTGATACTACGTAAATCATGGCGACGGGCAAGCGGTATTCTACGTCCGCAAAAATCGTATGCGGAAATCGCTTGGAAACGGATTTTACTTTCTTTACAATGGTTATCAAATTGAGTTGATTGGATATCTGCTCCAATAAATCTGGGTCATCGTAAGACAGACCCGCTAAATCCGGGTTTTGCTTTTTAATATCAAGCGATATATCCGATTGCTGCCAGATAGCCGGAGGCGGGGTTATTTGTATATCCCAATCGGTTGATTCTTCCAGCAGAGGAGGAAATAAAGCCGATTTTATCCCCAAGGTAACGAATAATACCCCAACTATTACGGCTGAAATGAGAAGAAATGTGCCTCCAAACCCCAGACCGGGAATACAAAACCGAATCAGATTGGCGATACTGCTTGCTGGTTTGAGCGGATTCTGCGGTTTGGCAGAATCGCTTTTCGATTTAACTTCTTCTTTTTTGATTTTCATATCTTTGTTGGGGTAATACTGGTTTCACTTGTAATTTTCCGGCTTGAATTATCATAAAACAGCCGTTTTATAAACAGCCGTTTCATTTCACCATAATCCGAAAACCGGGAGTTTTTATTTCTCTGAGGGCGAAATCAAAACGGCGTCGATAGAAAAAACAAGTAGTCATAGTATAATACAGTCAAAAGAAAATTCGGGGGGAAAATGAGTAATATGTACTTTAGTATATATTCTGATTTTCCCCGTAACGCGGTTTTTCTAATCTACCTGATATTGCTTGAAGATCGGCTGAATATTCGGATCGCGATGGTCTATAAAGAGCGATTTGCCGGTATCAAGCTGGGTGATATTGGACATTTCCTGGGGCGTCAACTCAAAACCGAAGCAGTCTAAATTTTCCGCCATGCGATTTTTATGCGTCGATTTAGGAATTACAATTATCTCG
>CAYZMZ010000505.1:0-2398 GCA_964479655.1 uncultured Planctomycetaceae bacterium | reverse complement strand
CATCGATTTTATTGCGCATTTTATCCAGCAATCCGCGCGTTTTATCGCCGGAAACGCCCCGATTCATGGCTTTGAGAACGTCGTTATCTATATGCTGTAAAGGCATATCTATATACGGCAAAACATGCTCTGCCCCGGCAATCGTATCGATAAGATAATCGTCAACAGCAAGAGGATACAAGTACATCAAACGAATCCAGTTCAAATTCTCTATTTTATCCAACTGCTGAAGTAACTCCGCCAGTTTCGACTTTTGATATAAATCTGTTCCGTAGTAGGACGTGTCTTGCGCCATTAAAACCAGTTCGCGAACGCCCGAATCTGCCAGGCGTTTTGCCTCCTCCACGCAAACTTCTATCGGCTTGCTGATATACGGACCGCGGATTTTGGGAATCATGCAAAAGGCGCATTTACGATTACAGCCCTCGCCGATTTTCATGTACGCAACATGATTCGGAGTAAGCGGGTGCCGAGCGTTATCAAGGGGAAGAATATTCGGCTGAAAATTTTCGTAAAACAACGGCAGTTGGAGTTGAGCGGCGTTTTTCGGGTCGGCGTCCAATCGACTTAAAGCCTCCAAAATCGCTTCGCGAGAAAAAACGTCCAGAACAATATCGACGTCTTTACACGTTTCCAGAAAAACCTGTTTATCCGTCTGAACCAGACAGCCCGCTACAATTACGTAACGAAGCTGACCGTTGCGCTTTTTGGCTAGCATTTCGTCTATAATTTCGTATGATTCCTTGCGCGATTGAGCGAGAAATCCGCACGTATTGACGATAACTACCTGCGCCTGATCGACATCGTGAGTAATCCGATAGCCCGCTTGCTCCAATCGTCCGAGCATCTGCTCGCTGTCAATTAAGTTTTTAGAACAACCGAGGGAAACAATCGTACAAAGTTCTTTTTGCATAACGTATTTTTCTGTTAATATTGTTGGAAAACGAAAATTCTGTAATCAAAATCTAAAGGGATTTTCCGCAAGTATACTGGTTCCACTTGAGTTTTTCCGGTTTGCATAACAAACCCCAGTCGTTTCATTTCGCCTCAATCAATAAAACAAAGGGTTGTTTTATTCTGTTCGGGCGAAATCAAAACGATGTCAAGAGAAAAAATCAAGTAGTCATAGTATAAATATATCACACAAACCCTGATTGTAAAGGAGGCGGAAATAGATGAGCCTGAAAATCGCTTGATTGGCTATACTCGGGTTCCAGTTGAGTTTTTCCCGTTTGTATAATCATAATCAGCCGTTTCATTTCGCCTTAATCGGTAAAACGGGGCATTTTTATTCATGCGAGGGCGAAATCAAAACGGCGTCGATAGAAAAAATTAAGTCGTCATAGTAAAATTTCGGAAAAAATTCAAAACTACTCTTTACAAACCCCGAAAAAAAACCTATATACTAATAGTCCAGTTTGAATAGACCCAAAAGCAATTTGAGTTTTTCCGGGTGAAATCGTCTTTCCCCGTTTATACTATGACTACTTGACTTTCCTATTGACGTTTTTTTATTACTGACGCCGTTTTGATTCCGTCCCAAATAATTGGTGCGAACCCCTTTTTTACGGATTAGGGCGAAATGAGACGGTAGTTTTGTGATATTGATTATAAACCGGGAAAAATCAAGTGGAATCCATTTATATATTCCCGACATTTCAACTGGCTATTCGTAGAAATGCCCAAAAACCTGATTACTGCCGTATTCCTGATTGCTTTCGCAACTATATTGTCAGGCTGTCAGTCTGTAAATAATTTTATGGACAGTTTTCATAAACCTCGTCCGGAGGTCGCGGTTTTAGCACCCAACGCAACGTTACCGCAGGTTTTGGAAGCGGTCAACAGTCAGAACCGTCAGATTCAGTCGCTTTCCAGCAGTCAAGCTAGCGTTTCCGCGCCGCGTACTCCCCCGCTCACCGCCGAAGTAGAGTATTATCAGCCCGACTATTTCCATCTAACGGCTAAAACCCATATTTCCGGTAAGGAATTTGACATGGGACGCAATCCCGAATTATTCTGGTTCTGGATTGCTCGCAACGATCCTCCGGGAGTATATTATTGCCGCCATGATCAATACAATCAGTCGAACTTATCACAGCAATTACCGATCGAACCCGGCTGGGTGGTAGACGCCTTGGGCGTTAAGCCGTTGGATACCAATCAGCCTTGGCAGGGTCCGTATGCCACTCAAGACGGCAATTATTTGGAAATTCGTTTGAAAGAAAACAGTCCGCGCGGGCAGATTACGCGTCAGGTATTTGTTGACCGCCATACCGGAACGATTGCTGCTCAGCGTTTGTACGATTCTGCCAACACGTTATTGGTAGACGCCACGGTAAAACGCACGCGTCGAGATGCTTTAACGGGAGTTTACGCTCCGCAAAAGATAGAAATTTAC
>CAYZMZ010000504.1:0-2408 GCA_964479655.1 uncultured Planctomycetaceae bacterium | reverse complement strand
CCATCAAGATCCGAACTCAGACGCCTATAAAAAGTTGAATATGACCTATCGTCCTTCGGCGCATCATTGGCGCGGGGACGTAATGAGCCGACCGGGCGAAGTCAGTCCGTTCTGCGAGCCGTATTTGACGCTGGTTTCCGGGAATTGCGGCTGGGGTGGTTTCAAACCCCGCAACGCGCAAGGCGTTCCCACGAATTTGGCGGGTCTATTTATTGTCGAAGGGTACGATAAGAACGATCCGAATAATTTGAAAACGTTACCGCCCTACTCGGCCTTTAGTCCGCTGAGCAAGCTGGTTCACAATGCGTGTTCAGGAGAACATCATGACGTTAAAGTTACCGGTGAAGATCGTGAACGTTTAATCGCGTGGGTTGACTGCAACGGTCCCTATTTGGGAGATGAAGAAATTCGTAATATGTACGACCCGCAGTCCAGTGCAATCAGTACGATTCCGCCGATTCGTCCGCGTATTGCTACCGCTCCTGTTATCAATCGGTTTGATATTCGTCAGGATGGAGATTCGGAAAAGGTGGCTGGTGTTCCGCTGAAACTGTTCCAGGACGCTGTTATGGAAGGAACGATTGTTTCCGCCCGCTACGGCAACGCTAATAAATCAGTTGATGTTACTGAAAAAGTCAACAGTAAATTTTCCGGACATACCATGATCAATTTGGGCAAGTACAACGATTTATTTGGTGATCCGGCTTACGGAGTGGTCAAAACGCTTAAAGTCGAATTTAAGTACAAAGACGGCGTTACAAAGTCGCTTGAGTTCCCGGAAGATGCGATGATTGTTATTCCGCAGGAATAGTTGTAAATTTGATAATCCGCTGTATTGTACAGCGGTATAAAAAATTAGGGAATTTGCCCAGTCGGCAGATTCCCTTTTTTTTATGGACTGATTTCAAAGTGACGGTACTGGTTTATATTATTGCAACCAATTAGCTGCCGCTTTTTTTATCTGTTCAAACCAATCGGTTTCGCAAGTTGCTTTTTCCGCAATTTTTTTAGAATTTAAGCAGAAACGTTCGATATGTTCCGGCTGAGGAATATATGACGCATTATGTGATGAATAGAGCATCGTTTTGAATACATTAATTGAAAGAGGAATGATAGTTGATTTTCCTCCATAGTATTCAATATTGGTTCCCTGAAGGGTAAAAAAATGGGCAATTGTCGCTTTATTAATTTCAGGTGCAATGAATAAGCCGTAAACCGGCTTTCCCGTGTTTCGTCTCAAAAAACCGAGATGACGCGCAACGGGTTCCGCTTCCATTTCGTATTGTCGCAGTCCGCGTTGCATAGTAACTTCAACAGCAAGGGAAAAAGTATCGTAATCACATACAATATCTGCCATCTTTCCAGGAGCTGTACAAAGGGGATTTCCTTGGTCATCAAACAACAAATTAGCTTTTATATTTCCTCCGTCAAGCATGGTCATTGCTTTCCACGTATTCCATTCCAGCATTAAGGGAGTATCAAAATAGACATTATGCAATATATTTTCAAAGGTTTTGTCAATTTCATCAAAAGAAGCCCGACTCTTAATAATATCAATTTGCTGATTTAACAAGTCTTCTTTTTTATTTTCTATTTCATCATATAGAATTTCTTTAAGTTTGCTTAGAGGCAAATTTTTTTGCAAAACAACCTGCGGAAAGTTTTCATGAATCTGACTTGTTATAACCTCTATATTATCGGAAAGTAGCTGGGGAATTTGAGCGTTTCCCGCATATTCTATAAAATGCTGATATTGATCAATGAAACAGGGATTTCGATCAATATTTTTTAGAAAATAATCAACATCTGATATTTTCTCAGGAATAATAGAAATAGATTTTCCTAATTGGGAAATCCGAACCAAGCCCGTAGCTTGTAAATAACGAAAACAGGCATCTGCATAATCTCTTAAGTTGTTTGATTTTTTACGTAAAAAAGCCTCACGATTTCCGGTTGTATTGGTTTCTCTGGTTTTCAAATTGCTGGATTCTATTTCGTGTTTGAATATCTGAGAGAGTTCTTGAAATTTGTACTTGTCAATAAATTGCTTGTAATTCCCTTTGTTTTTTTCTTTTTTCTTTCGGAAATATTCAATTTTTGCGACAATTTGATTAAACTGATGATAGTCCGTTAATTGCAAAGCAAAGATCATTATTTCATCAAACGAAAGCGTTTCAAAGTGTCGAATCAGGCGGAATATTTCTAAATAGGGTTTGATCCAAAAATGAGCCGCGCACTTGCCGGGGCGATGAAAAGGAGAGGGAATTTGGAATTTAAGCAACTGACGGAGAAAAATTTCATTCTTCCTTTTTGCGGTTATATATTCCTGTCCAGCCGGAGTTAACGATATTTGAGGCAAGGTGATTAATCCCAACGCTTTTGGTGCACGATTAATTCTATCCCGGGCA
>CAYZMZ010000503.1:1344-2411 GCA_964479655.1 uncultured Planctomycetaceae bacterium | reverse complement strand
AAATCAAGTAGTCACAGTACATATAAAGCAGCCGCAAAAAAACGGAGTGAGCTTGTATATCCGAAATTTTATTCCAACGTCGGATAGACCTGCTGACCGTTAAGCTGCTGTTTCTGTAAATCGGGTTCGTAAACTCCATAAAATGGAGACAGCATATCCAGCCATAAAGCGATACGATGTCGTTCCTGTTCGGTCAGTTTTACGTCGTAATGCCCTTTATCCAGCAACGTTAATAGCTTGGAATCACCCGAGCCAAATTTGCCGGGTACCGTTATAACGGAATTGCCGTAACTATGGAATCCGAACCCCCTTTTCATTAAATTATCATACGATTGAAAATAACGTCCGGCAAAAGGTTCTTTTGCCAAAGAAAACGTTTTACTTTCAGGTTTATTATGACATTCAACGCAATGTTTGTCAAGAACGGGCTGCACTAAATCGACAAAATTTGCCGGACGGCTTCCCTGTACATCCGGAACGGGAACGGAAGCGGGACGTTTAAATGCCGTCGGTAAGCTGCTGTCGGAACGGGTAATTTGACTTTTCGGCTCATGACAACCAACGCAACCGACGTTATCCCCAGGCTGAAAATACGTACCAGAACGCATGGACTGAACCGTATCGCCCTTTTCATCCAACGCTTGGAAAAACAATTCTGACTGCGCCGGAACGGTAAAATGCGCGGAGCCGTCTGCCTCGACGGGAACCGTTCCCAGCACTCCACGAACCAAATTAACGCTGTCCCGGGAAGAGGTTTCCTGATAGCCGGTATGCAATCCCCAGCCCGACGGAACGGACATAGAGTACAATTGTACAATCCGAAGCGACGTTATCTTTTTGTCCGACGGAAGCGGGCGAAGGCTTTGATAGACGTTAGCCAGCGTTACAGTCGCCTGCGGTCGGTCAGCCGGATTACGAGGAGGAAGTTTTATGTATTCCTGAGAAGGAATTGTACCCGGCTCAACTAATTCCGGTACAACGACGGGGCGTTTTCGTTCGATAAACGGAATCGGACTGGCGCAGCCGATTTGCTCGTCCCGGTAGATCAATTCCCGGTTTCCAAATCG
>CAYZMZ010000503.1:0-1334 GCA_964479655.1 uncultured Planctomycetaceae bacterium | reverse complement strand
ATACCGTAGTTGCCTTTGCTTGCTTTCTGCCATTGCATTCCTGAATTGGGCTGCATGGAAAAATCGGCGACTGCCAAGTAAACGTCTTCGGAAACAGGATAGGAAAATCCCCAAACCTGCGCTCCGCCTTGCGATTCAGGAAATCCAATATCAGGCGTAATTCGCTTTACGCAAGTCATATTATCGATTTCTTCACCGTTCGCCTTGGAGGGATCAATTATTACTAAACTACCGTAATTTTGTCCATGATGCGGACCAGCGGTTGCCAGTAATTTAGACGAATGCGGAATCGCATGAATATCCATTTCTGTATCAGCGCGTTTTCCCCGAATCGTATAATTTCCGTGAATTTGGCGGGGGTCAGAGCCGTTTAAGCTCATAACCCATGGATGATGAACTGTACACCCGTGTCTGTCTATGTAGTCCCAGCGAGTCCAAATAATTTTGCCGTCGTTGGAAACGGTGGGTGCCCATTCGTTTGTTTCGTGATACGATAAACACCGCATTTTAGAGCCGTCCTGATTCATATCAAAGACGGTATAATTCGGACATTCGCGTCCGCAACGCAGGTATCCGCCGCGGCGTTCGGAAATAAAAGCCAGCCGCTGATTGGGCAGAAAGCACGGATAGAAATCGTTCCAGGTTCCGTCGGTAATCTGCTGTAAATCAGAACCGTCTGAATTGCAGGTAAAAATATGCAGGCAGCGGCCTTGATCCCAATGCCCTTTAGTTAAATCGGTATGGAACTGATGTTTTTTATCTCCCGTACATTCTACGTAGGCAAAGGCGATTTTATCAGCCGGATAATTCAAAGCCAAGGTTGCAAACGCACCGGAATCCAATTTTTGTCCCTTTAATCGTCCGGATTGAACGACTGAATTTTCCAGCACGTTTTTCAAAACAGGCTTGCTGCCGACGGAAAAAATATTGTCTAATTCAAAAATTCCGCCGCCGGGAACCAGATTAACCCCGTAATATTGATCGCATAAATGATTAAACGTAGCACGGTGTTTTTTAACAAAAAGAATCTTATTGAAATTGATTGCGGGGTCGGAAAACATAACTTCTCGTCGAATAGCCGCGATTTTGGTAAAAGCATCAAACTGTTGATCTTGGGAGGTACATTCGGTCTTGGCGGGATTTAATTGTTCAAGCTGTTTTGACAGCTTTAATAAACTATCGTCTTGCGACAAACTCTGCAATCGATTGATCGCAGATTGAGTTCTTCTGAAAATAACATCTACCGGATTATTATCCGATGGAAGGATGGTCGATTGTTCATCATAAACCTGATCGAGAATTTTTTTGTACTTACC
The DNA here is from genome assembly GCA_964479655.1 of uncultured Planctomycetaceae bacterium. Lineage (GTDB taxonomy): Bacteria > Planctomycetota > Planctomycetia > Pirellulales > Thermoguttaceae > RUG11551. Next base: position 18 of record CAYZMZ010000503.1, on the reverse strand, counting down.
GCGATTATTAATTTCCTG
>CAYZMZ010000502.1:0-2416 GCA_964479655.1 uncultured Planctomycetaceae bacterium | reverse complement strand
CGGAAACGCCGTAGTTATGTAAATATTTACAAACCGGGCGGAATAATCTGCCCGGTTGGTTCTAACAATTGGATTAAAAATGAACACGTCAACGTTTAAAGACAAACAGGGCATTGATTGGAATATTGAAATCGTCGTATCTGGAATAGACCGCGTTCGGAAGCGGGTTTTCAATCGAGATAAAAAACCGGTTGATCTGCTCGAAATGACAGAACACGGAGACCTGTCGGCGATTACGTCCGACATCCGGATTTTCCCGACGGTTGTATTCTGGCTGATCTATGAACAGGTCATGGAACGGTTCAGTATTGAGCAATACGATGCGGATCATGCCGTTGAATACGAAACGTATCCGGAAGAAAAGCGAATCAATCCAATACAAAAGGCGGCTAACTGGTTTGGTGATCGCCTCGGAGGAGATGAACTGGCAGCGATGGGCGAGGCGTTTGAGGTCGCCATCCTAAATTTTATCAATCCGAACATACGCGACAAAATCAAGCGCGTGATGAAAAAGCAAACGGAACTCAACGAGGCGATTCTGGAACGAGCGGCACTCGAAGCGGAAAATCAGATTTCGGCTGGTCTGGACGCGCTATCCAGGAAGCCGCCGCAATCCTTGGAATCGACATCGGAAATTACTCCATCGGACAGCTTATCGATATGCTCACCCAGAAAAGACGATACGACTGGGAGAAAATTGCCGTCCAAACGTGTATCCTTGCCAACTGCTGGATCGGAAAAGGGGAAAAAATTAAAATCAGCGACTTCCCCTACTGCAAAACGCAAGAAAACAGTCCGAACGGGCCCGTAATCGACACGCCCGAAAAACTCAAGGCGTTTGGAAAAGGATTTTTTAATTAACGCACCCCAAATAAATATAAAAGTAATACAGTGAATACTGCTATAATTAAAAAACGTAAAATAGGATGTTTATCGCCCCATTCGTCTTTTTTCAACGTTTCCGTTTTCGGAGTTTCCGTTTTTTGAGTTTCCGTTTTTTGAGTTATACCTTCCAGTGCGGTAGTATTATATCCGTATTTTTCGAGGTATTTTTTAAGTTCGTCCAAAGGATTTTTATTATCAGGTATTGTCATGAGTGTAGTTCCCGGCGGTTCAAACAATGATTTACGTGTATTGATTAGTGGCGATACGACACTACTTGAAAAAGCATTTTTCAAGGCGGAAAATTCTCTGCGTCAATTTAGTGAAAAATTCCAAAATTACTTTGAAAAAATAAATGTAATTACCAAAGGTATTGGCGTAAGTTTTGCAATCCTTAATCAATCGTTTGAATTTTTCAAAAAATTCAAAGACGCAATTGTATCCTATATTATAACGCCAATAGCTAATGCTGTCAAGGGCTTTGTGGAGTTAGGTGATACCCTATCAAAAACATCTCAGCGGACGGGTATATCGGTCGATACTCTGGGTGGTCTGAAATTCGCCGCAGAGCAGTGCGGCGGAAATTTCGAAATTTTAACCAATTCAATTCGTGCCTTTTCCAATGTTCTTGGAGGGGCTAAAATGGGAGATCAAGGTATGATTTCCAAATTGGGGAAAATGGGGATAAACGCTGATATGTTTGGCGATGATCCAGAGGAGCAATTTATGAAGTTGGCTGATCACATTGCTTCAATCAAAGACCCGGCAGAACAAGCGATGGTTGCAATGCAGCTATTCGGAGAGGCGGGGTATAATCAAATCTCGAACTTTTGTCAAAACGCAACAACGATACCCCAAACGAATTTGAAAAGCAAAACGCGGTTCTGGTAAAGGGGCTTTCCAATGAAATCTGCGATACGATACGCAAGACAATAGCCGACCTGACTGAACGCGGGGTTCACGTCAAGGGCGGAAAAATGGAGATAGCGAAGGTACTCTCTCAACTGGGAATCGCCCTTCAATCATCGGCACTGCCCGCTGTCCTCACTCAAGGGGTATTTAAGATAGTCAGGCGGGGGGATAAGCTGGATATATACTATGGCACAAAAAAATTAGGCATAATGTCAAAGCTGTCGAACGGACAATTTGAGGTATACTTACCGACCAGTAAAACAAAAGGAACGAAAAACACGATAGCCGAGGCGGTTGAATACTTTTTTACAACGGCATGCAAGACCCCCTACAATCCGGGGGAGGTGTTATTTACCATTGCCGAGGAAAAAGATATTCCGGGGGAGGAATACGGGGACGTTACCCGAAAACTCCAAAACATGGATTTACAGGAACGGATAGACGCAGCAGCCAAGTTTACCCCGCAAACCAATTTAAAACAATTGACCGATTTTGTACGTACAATAGGAATAGAAGCGGACTTTACCGGCTGGACTTTGGAACAGGCGAACAAAACCACGGAGGAAATTTCCCGTTTTATTCAGGTTTTCCCCGAAGCCGGGTGTTGCGTAGTCAGAGAATA
>CAYZMZ010000501.1:0-2420 GCA_964479655.1 uncultured Planctomycetaceae bacterium | reverse complement strand
GCTTTAAAATCCCGCTTGGGTCTTGGGGCGATTTTACGGGAAGGTGCGAAGTAATTTTATCTGTGGCGATTGCTGTATTTGGGTTTTTCTACCGGCGGGAGGGGTTGGCAATAGGTTTCGGACCAAATCTGCCGCTCTTCCTCCGAGGCGTAGTATCGCAGCCAAATTTCGGGATCTCCATTGATATGGGCGCAATCCCAGTGCATCGCTTCTTTCCGGCGGAGAATCGGTTTGTTTTCCGAGGGTAAAATATCCCGCCAGATGATAGTATAAAGTTCCCGGTCGGAAAGATGATCGGCAAAATCCAGGTAGATAAATTTCTCTTTGAGCTTGATAATCAAAAAGTCCAAAATATCAGATAAATCTTGATCATTTAATAATGACGGCCGCGGGGGGCATAATTCTGGATAAAACCAACGATAAATTGGAAGAACACGCGCTCTTTCCCACTCAAGCATCGAGGCCAAGTAATCATTTTCCTCTTCTAACGGTAGACAAGAGAATTCTAAATTACTAATAGATTCGTCGTAATACGGTTCTAAGGCGTTGCGAAGTTCAATATTTTTCAATTGGGCTTCGACTTCGTGATTATATCGATATGTAGTTCCCATGACAGCGATCCCGGGAAAGGGGTGAATTGGTTCAAAAGCATCCTGCAGCCCAAATCAAGTATAAAAAACAAATCCCTTAATTTGGAAACGATGTTATAAAACGGCTCAATCCTATATAATTTCTTTAAAATGTGGTACGATTGCTACGTGATTTTTCCCCACAGCACCGTTTTGATTTTGCGCTATAATCGGAAATCAAATTTGTGATTTATCGATTACGGCGAAATGGAACAGCAGGCTTATAACAATATAAACCGGAAAATCTCAAGTAGAGCCAGCATACTTCCCTGTAGCTCATTGAAACTATGACGGAACAGTCGCTTTCTAACAAGCTGTTTAATATGAATATAATGTAGTAAAGTATTCAGAAAAATGCTATAAAAAAACACGATATTTTACGGGAAAAAGAAAATATTTATTAGTACAATCAATACAAACCGTCTATCTGACAAAGGAGCGATTTTTTGCCGCTGATTTTCTCGGAAAAAAAGCGATTTAATCCCTATTCCAGACGATATAAACAAAGCGGAGCCGTTTGAGTTTTCCGGATGACCGCGCAATCAATCGGAAATTTTTCCTGTATAAAGGCAGAATGAGCAGAACGATATAAGATTGTATTCTTACGTGTTAAGCAGATATAAACGGAAAAACTCGATTTATCATAATTTACCATGCAGCGATCATTTTTTCTGGCGTTGGGCGTTTTCCTGATACTGTTGGCGATACAATGCGCCTCGGTGAGCAAATTCGTCTTTTGCTGGCAAGCGAACGTCCCCCCGACGCAGGCGGTAACGCAGGTAGCGCAGGAAACGAAGTCAGGCAAGCTCTGCGAGTTCGTCCCGCCGGACTGGTTGCCATGGAGCCTGTTTTCCCCCGGATTGCTAATTACCCTGTACGGACTGTCTGTTCCCGCCAACTCTCACTGATTACTTTTTATCGCGCGCCGATTGCGCCGATGGAAGATACTGGTTCCACTTGACTTTTTCCGGTTTGCAAAACAAAAATCAGCCGTTTCATTTCGCCCTCATCCGTAAAACTGCGAGTATTTATTCCCTACGGGGACGAAATCAAAACGATGTCAAGCGACAAAATCGCGCAGTTATGGTATAAATATCAATACCCTGCCATGGTTCATCTGGTTGTTAGTTGGACTTTGTATATTTATTTGATACTGTTATCGAACTCCAGAAACGTTCCTCGTTCCTTGGCGAAACGCAACGCAGTAAGAACCTTGTTGACTGCGGCGATTTCTATTTCTGTCGTCGCTTTTTTGGAATACGTGAGCGCGATTTCCAACGCCTTTCCGATATCGTTTGCTTCGATTCGATCTTCCTCGCATTCCATGATAATAAGATTGAACTGTTTGTCAAACTCGTCAAACATGCCATTGTAATGGCGTAAATAAGTATATTCCTTTTCTGTTAATTCAAACGGTTCTACGTTGGATAATTCATCGAAATATCCGTCCGCATTGCGTACTTGTTCCGCATCGCGCGGAACGTTCATAATGTAAGTAAATGTTGAAGGTGCCATTGTTCCTCTCGTTTCTTGATCTTAAAATGGGTAATAGCCAAAAAGTCAGATTTGCTCCGACCATGCTGTTTTCCTCTTTCATCTGTTTAATTATGCAAATCCTCACCGTTGAGACCAACATATTGACCAGTCCAATTGCCCAATATTCTCAAATACCCGCGGCTGTCAGCAATTACCTGTTTTTGTATCTATGTTATGTACAGCTTTCCTTATTATATACCTCTTTTCTTTCGGGATGGTTCAAAAGAGCGACTTTTATAAGGGGGGCTTAAAAAT
>CAYZMZ010000500.1:0-2431 GCA_964479655.1 uncultured Planctomycetaceae bacterium | reverse complement strand
GCGCTGTCTGCAAAACGCGCTGCAGTTCGTCTGTTAGGCTCAACTGCGTACCCGAGGCATGCGGTAATCTATCGATTCCGCTTTGCAAAATCTGCCTTATTTGAGGAACATCCGCTCCTATTTCCGACATCAAAGTAATAGCAATACCGTCTTTGTCGTCCAGTAAAGCCATCAATAAATGCTGGGAATTAACCTGTGGATTGTTCGCCTTGGACGCCAAGTCTTGGGCGGCTTGGATTCCTTGCTGAGATTTTAACGTAAATTTATCAAATTGTATAGACATGGATTAGACCCTTTCTTTTTTATTTATTCTATCTTTAGATACAAGCAAACGGCGTGCCAAAGAATAAAATTCTGCCATTTTGGCAGTTTTCTACCCTTTCTTTTCTCAACTCCTAACCAAACCACGTAGTCCAATTGCGTCTTCCTACCAATATTAATAGGAGGACGATTAGTAGGGGGAACGAATCAGAACGGCGGCGAAATCAAAACGACGTCAAGAAGAAAAAATTCATGTAGTCAAAGTATATCCCATTGAAATAATCTTGATATTGTTGTATAATTACAGCAGGATCGGTGTTTATAGTTGATTACCTGAATCGTATCGCGGCAGGTTTTTTATCTTGACGATTTTTTTGTCCTGACGATAGTATTTCATAAAACCGTTGTTTTCATTTCGTCCCTGATCGGCAAAATAAGGATTTCGCTCTACTTATTGGGCGAAATCAAAACGACGTCAACAGGAAAATTCACGTTGTCATAGTATAAAACAGCGTCGATAGAAAAATTCACGTAGTCATAGTAAAATCCAAGATTTAAGGAGAAAAAAGTTATGCGTAAAATGTTCCTCTGGGCAATTTTGATGGTAAGTGTATGTTCAATGGCGATCGCGCAAGCCCCGCAAACGCAGCAATTTGTCCCGGTTCCGTTAGTTCGACCGGCTCAAATGCCCCAGGCAACCCCTGAAGCGATTAACACGGCTATCGAAAAGGGCGTCAGCTATCTGAAAACCCATCAGGCGGAAGACGGCTCCTTTAGCAGTTTTGCCGGAATTGGTGTTACTGCGTTATGCGTGGGAGCGTTGCTGGATTCGGGGCTTACGGTTGACGATCCGACCGTAGCCAAGGGACTAAAATACATCGAAAAGTTTGTTCAGCCCAACGGCAGTATTTGCGATCCTGATATGATGGTCGTCAACTACGAAACCTGTATTTCCGTCGAAACACTCAGCAAAGCCGACAAAGACGGACGATACGATAAAATTCTCAAAAATACCGAGAAGTTTATTCGAGAGGGTCAGTATACTCAAGAAAATGGTTACCATACCGATAACCTCAATTACGGCGGAAACGGCTACGGCGGAAAAGGACGTGCTGATATGTCCAATACAACATTCTTCCTCGACGCGTTAAAATCCCTGGGCGCCAAGTCCGACGACCCGGCTATCCAAAAGGCGATGGTTTTCGTTTCCCGATGTCAGAATCTGGAATCTCCGCACAATACCACCAAATTCGCGGATAAAAACCCAGACGGCGGATTTTACTACGTGGTTGTTGGAGCTAAAGAAAGCGATATTCAACCCAACGGCGGATTGCGGTCTTACGGCTCAATGACCTACGCTGGTATAAAGAGTTTCATCTATGCAAATTTGGACAAAACCGACCCGCGCTATAAAGCCGCCATGGACTGGATTGCCAAAAACTATACCCTTGAAGAAAATCCCGCCAAAGGTCCCGCTGGAGTTTATTACTACTATGTTATGTTCTCCAAAGTTATGACGCTGTTAGGACCAGACCAGTTTACCGACGCGCAGGGAAAAACACATAACTGGAAATCCGAACTCGCCTCCGAATTAATCATGCGTCAGCAGCCGGACGGAAGCTGGAAAAATTCCGAAGCCAATCGCTGGATGGAAAACGATCCGAATTTATCTACCGGATACGCCTTACGCGCTTTAACTCTGACCAAATAAATCATATATCAACGGTTGGGATTAGGGAATAGGGATTAGGGAATAGAAAACCCAATCCCCACTCCCCAATCCCCTAACCCCAGGGAATAGGGAATAGAAAACCCAATCTCCAATCCCCAATCCCCGCGTTTTTACGGGGGGGAAAATTCAGGCAATTGCGCTGTAAAGTGCGTATAATTTATCGACTACTTGATTTATGTTCATCTCGTCGGTAGGTACGATGATTGCTTCGCACGCCGGTTTAAGAGTTCCGATCGTTCGGGTTTGATCTTCCTTGTCGCGAGTTAAAATCGATTCCAGTACTTCGTCGTAGGTAATCGTTTTCTGATTCGACGCCCCGTTTTCCGCATTTGCCTTTTCGAGCATTTGAGCGTAACGTCTTTTAGCGCACGTTTCAGGCTCGGCGGTTAGAAAGACTTTTAATTCCGCATTCGGAAAAACAACGGTGCCCTGATCGCG
>CAYZMZ010000499.1:0-2450 GCA_964479655.1 uncultured Planctomycetaceae bacterium | reverse complement strand
TAGCGGTTGAATATTCATAGCCGTGCGTGAAACACACGGAAAAAAACAACGCAAAAAATCGTCCCCAACCGCGTAGCGGTTGAATCGACCCGAAATAAACATCGAATACCGCTTGCCCCCGTTCTGGAGTGCTGGGAGCTTGCTCCCGCTTTCAACGCCGTTAGGTGTTTCCGTACGGTAAAAACCGCGAAAAATCATTAAATCGAACCGCTCCCGGAAGGGAGCAACGAACGGTAGATCGCCGCATTCCCCTCCCCCCATCGCGATTTTTTCCCCGGAGTAGCCAGCCTTTGGCTGGCTACTCTGGGGAAAAAATCGCTCAAATCATATTAAAAAAAAACCGTATACTACCAAACGAGAAACCTCTAAAGAGGTTAAGACCCCAGTCCCAAATCAAGCGGTATTCAAAATCAGCAATATTATCCCCACCAATCAAAATTTCGGCAACCGAACCGCCTCACCGCATCGGGGTCAACCGCTACGCGGTTGGGGGGCAATCTCAATCAGATGCTTTTAGCGTGCCGTTCGACGACGCAACCACATCAAGCCCGCCGTGCCCAACAACAGCAGTACCCACGTTGACGGCTCGGGTACGGCTGCACCATTAACATTCAGGGTAAGTCCCGTTCCGTCGCTGGTCAAGAAGAAATAATGCTGCCAATTATCCGCTAAAAACGAGGTGTAATCACCCGCATCTATGTTTGCTGTAATAATATTGTAACTGCCGCCGGAAACCAGCCAAGCGGATTCGTCTGCAAAATACAAATCGATTAACGAATCTTCTGCCAGAGTAAGCGCACCGTTGACAACCAATCGGTCGTAACCCTCCGCCACGGTTTGACCGAAATCAAACAGCAACGTCGAATCAGCGGCAACGTTAAAAGTACCGTTGTTGGTAGCAGCGGCTCCAACAGTCAAAACTCCCACCGCATTGTCTTTCGCTCCGGGAGACATTGTACCCGCCTTGAGATTGACCGTATTGGTACGATTAGCCTCTGCTTTGGTGATATTTCCAGCAACATTGACTTTAGTTGCAGTTGAGGTAAAAACGGGTGAAGAAGTGCTACTGCCCTCGTCAGGCAAGTCCAAGTAAGCAAAGTTCACCGTTCCTTCTCCAGACGATATAATACTTCCGCCATTCCAAAGGCGGGCTTGAATGTCCAACGTACTATCGGCAACCGCATCAAATGTGTAGGTAGAACTATTCAAATTTAGATTTCCGGTATACGTTCCCGTTTTATTCGCTTCGGTAACCTGAACAGTTCTGGGATTCGCCAAGCGAAATCCTCCCGACGTAGTTCCCGTTGCATTTAGCGTTCCACCATTGAGTTGTATCGTTCCCAAGGCCGCATCGCCAACGCCCGTTATCGTTACCGCTCCTTCATTTATAATCAAATTTCCTGTAAAGGTCGGTAACACGTCAAGCGTAAGCGTTCCACCGCCGACTTTGGTTAGGTCGCCGGAGCCGGCTAAAGCCCCAGTTAGCGTAGCGGTAGCATCCGATTTGACGTTTATTGTAGAATTGCTAGCCAACGTTCCGGCACCCGAATAGATAACTCCGTCGTTTTGAATATACAACGCTCCCAACGTTCCGCCTGCTCCATCAGACGCGCCGCTGCCATTGAGGGTATAGGCAATTCCAAAAGTACCTGTCGCTCCGTTGATCGACATAGTACCCCCATCATTGACTGTCAAGCCACCATCGGCATAAGTAGCACCGCTTGCAAATTCCAAAACACCAGCATCGACAACCCAAGCTCTGTCAGTTGCGGTTCCACTGCCAGTAACAGAACTAACGATAAATTTTCCCGTACCGGTTTTGGTAAGAGATCCCTTGAGTGTAATGCCGTTATCACCCTTTTGATTAAAAATCGCTCCATTTTCAATATACAAAGTCCCGCCAGTTGAATTAACGGTAAATCCGCGTTCGATGGCATCCGTTTCAGAACCGCCCGCCATGACCTTTAACGTTCCGCCATTGAGAACAAGTCTATCAGCACCCGCAGCCAGTCCACCGAGTGAATAAGTTGTATCGCTTTCATTGTAACCAACCTTATTAATAATCAGCATACTGTTTGTATTAAGCGTTATGTAACTTGAACCATAATACTTTCCAGTATAAATCTGACCTTCCGACAAATCAAGCGTACCCGCCGAAATCGTTGTATTGCCGGTATAAGTACTGTTGGTACTGGTGATTTTCAGCGTTCCGGTTCCGGTCTTGGTCAAGCTATGAGTTCCTGACCCAAGATTCTGTGTACTAATTCCCACAGTATACGCTTGTGTGTCGATCGTTGCCGCACCGGTGAGGGTAAAAACAGGCGTCGTTGCAGCAGAAGCCCCCGCGACAATCAGGTTATCAATATTCGCAGTCGCTTTAAGCGTACCGGCAAGGTTCAAATTGCCGCGCCCACTATTGGGAGTAGTCGTAGAGTTAAAACCCTGTCCCG
>CAYZMZ010000498.1:0-2458 GCA_964479655.1 uncultured Planctomycetaceae bacterium | reverse complement strand
TGTTTTCTCCATAACCCCGGACTTTAGTCCGGGGCTGAATATAGATGCACTATAATTATCTGCCCGCGCCCTCGAACCGGCGGGTGGTTCGGCTACCGCCGGCTGCCCAAAAATTAGTTTGCGGTGTTATCGGGGCGTTTTTCCGTCTGAGAGATTATACTATAACTACGATACTTTTTCCTGTTGGATTTCCAGAAATTTGTATTCTAACGGCTGTTGGATTTCTATTAGACCGAAACCGTCTTCGGTTGACTTGGCTTTAACATTGAATTTATAGTCATTCAAACGAATCAGCATCATGGTAACTCCAACGCAAAGCAATAGCAAGGAAAGTAACAGCAGCATGTTATAACGGTCTGCGCTGGCGATTTTTTGCCATAGAGTTAGCTTCGGTTTGACTTCTTCCTCTTCCTGCAACTCGTCTGTATCGGCAGGCTGTTCGGATTCTTCGGCGGGAATTTCTTCTACAGCCGCGTAGGGATCTTCGATATATTCCCCGGAGGTATCTTCAGTATAAGTACCTTCCGGATTATCCCCTTCGGTTAATTCAGATTCCGCTGTTTCTGTTGTTTCCGTAAAATCCGACGAATCGGCAGAATCGGCTTCAGAAGCATCTTCGGAAACGTTTTCCAGCTGGTCAGCCATGGAACCGCCTTCCGCAAAAAAATCATCTGCGTTGTCAAGATTAAAATCGCCATCTGCATATTCATCTTCGCCGTCGGCGGATAAATTCTGCTGATTCAATTCCTCTTCCTGGTTCAATTTGTCTTCGTTATTATCGTCTGAATTAGACATACAACACCTTGTAATTTATTCTAGGCTATTTGTCAAAAATACTTCAATACATTATTCGACGTATATATCATAGTTCATTTTAATCAAAAGGCAATAAAAATATAGGGATTTTTTCAAAAATTTTCGGATATTTATCCTCTACCTGATTGTCAAAAGCGTTATTACTTGTACTATAGGAATAGTTTTAAGGTGTTTATACTATGACTCCGTGATTTTTTCCTCTGGACATCGCTTTGATTTCGCCTGATTAGAATCAAACAACCCTTGATTCTCTTGACGGGGGCGAAATGAGACGACTGCGGTTTGCTATGCAAGCCGGAAAAAGTTAAGTGGAACCAGTATATAATTGATTTATTTGAAATTTTCCAATAAAAACTAGTTATAGTTTCGAGAATAAAAGATAATTATGGAAAAAAGATTGCAATTAGCGGTTCAGGCAGCGCAGGCGGCAGGAAAAATTACGCTTGAATATTTTATGTCCGCCAGCTTAAAAGTTGACAGAAAAGCGGATCGAACGCCGGTTACCGATGCGGATAGAAACAGCGAACGTTGTTTGCGTGCGGCTATCGAATCCGCGTTTCCTGAAGACGGTATTTTAGGAGAAGAGTTGGCGGAAAAGCCTGGTACAAGCGGCTATCGCTGGATTTTAGACCCCATCGATGGTACAAAATCCTTCATTCATGGAGTTCCCTTATACGGAACGTTGGTTGGAATTGAGTATCAGGGCGTTTGTAAAGCTGGCGTAATTCATATCCCGGCTACCGGAGAAACCGTTTACGCGGCGATTGGTTCCGGCTGTTGGTACACAAAAAACGGCTCTGAACCCGTTAAAACGCACGTTTCCCGATTGGACGATATTTCTGAAGGACTGTTTTTAACCAGCGAAGTGCTAACCTTTGACGAAATTAACCGTCGAGACATTTACCAGAAGCTGGAAAAACAATTTTATCTAACTCGAACCTGGGGCGATTGTTACGGATATATGCTCGTTGCTACCGGACGCGCTGAATGTATGCTAGACCCGGTTTTAAGTATTTGGGACGCCGCTGCCTTGCTGCCGGTTATCGTTGAAGCCGGAGGTCGTTTTTCCGATTTCAACGGAGTTTGTACCCATACCTCCGAACAGGCTATTGCTACCAACGGGCTAATTCACGATAAAATCTTAGAATTGATAAAATAAACAGATTAATTAGAATGTTTATTAATAATAGATTTTTCGGCAATTTAGAACGTTTGAAAAATGCAGCGAATTGGTTCAGAGATTTGAACGGTCGAGCGTTTGAAAAACAGCGGGGGACGTAAATCCCTGCTGTTTTTGACTTGCTTATCGCCGAATCGGCTTTGCTTGTTTATCGCTGAGCGATTCTCAGCGACTGCCGTTGAACAGGAAAGGACCGTTGATTAGTCTTTCCCTTTATAAAACTTCTTAACGCGTTTAAGACAGTCTATCCCGGATAAATTCAAAACGTCTGCCAGGCATTGCATCGCCTTGTGGTCTGCGGGAAGAATTTCGTGTTTTCGTTTAACGGAGGTAATACTCATGTCCATTCCCCAAGGCATGGTAATCGTTAAAAACGCGCTTTCTAACGCACTTTTAACGGACATTCCATCTGGGCGTTTGGGCGGCAGCATGACCGTAAAATTACTTAATCCGCCCGAAAAA
>CAYZMZ010000497.1:2168-2469 GCA_964479655.1 uncultured Planctomycetaceae bacterium | reverse complement strand
AAAACACCCCGTTTTTCCGAATTATGGCGAAATGAAACGGCTGTATTATGGTAGTATAAGCCGAAAAATTTCAAGTGGAACCAGTATAATATTATGACCAACGCTCTTGGATTGTCTGTTACATAACAAACCAGACTGAGAAACAAAATAGAACGTTGGAGAATTTATTGTAGCAGTAGAGAAATAAAAAATCAATACCCCCTCAAAAAAAAGTCCGCAATTAAAATTCATTAATTGCGGACTGAAGTATTTTCCAAACGAGTTTTATACTATGACTACGTGATTTTTCCGCTCGACATCG
>CAYZMZ010000497.1:0-2158 GCA_964479655.1 uncultured Planctomycetaceae bacterium | reverse complement strand
AGAATCAAATCATTCCATATTTTACGGATTAAGGCGAAATGAAACGGCTGATTTATGGCAATACAAGCCGCAGAAAAAGTCAAGTGGCACCAATATATACTATTATCACGGTCCCAGCGGACGGGGATCATTCAAATAGAAATCGCGCGGACCGTGAGTAGAATAGAACGGAGGCTCAATCGGCACTCGTCGATCCCAACCGCCGCGATATACACCGCCGCCGAATCCGCGATCGCGTTCCGCATGTTTAACAGGCGTATAAGGAACCGGACGAATGGACGGTAAGCTAACTGACCACCAAGGACGGTATTGCTGTCCCACTGCGGGGTATTCTTGCCCATAAACCGCTTCGCATTGCTGACAAGGTTGCTGAGCAACGGCAGCCGGAGCCGGGGTAGCCGCCGGAACTGGGGCAGGGGTTGCGACCTGTCCAGCGGGTGTCGGATAGGCCGCCGGAGCCGGAGTAGCGACCGTCGGAACGGCTTGAGACGGTTCCGCTTGTACCGGAACGGTCGGCGCGGGAAGCGTAGACATTGATTCCGGTTCGGGTGCCGCAATATCTGCCGGGACAGCTGGAGTTACCGGTTTAGTCGGCGTCTGAGGCGCACTTTCAGGAACGGGCAAAGGAGCCGGTTCGGTCAACGCGGGAAGTCCATCTTCCAAAATCGAATTACCCTCGGGAATCGGTGCTACGGGCAAATCTTGACCAATGCCCAAGTTCATACCGGTCAATGTCAGCAAACAAAAACCTGCGCTGACAATCCAATGTTTAGCGTCCTTACTCATGACTGTTTCCTTTTTACTGGATATATAGTACAATTTCTCTTTTTTTCTTTACAAAGAAAATTTCCCATCAATAGGGAAAACACTCTATCGTTGGTATCGGATTTTTTATCGGTGATATTTAGTTTTTTAGAGAATTTTATCTGTTTATTTCAAAAAACGGCATTGAGGGGATAATTCAAATCGTGATAGTATTCTTCCCACGATATAATTGAAATATCGAATGATCTTGACAACCGTTGTTATTTGTGCTACGCTCTTGTACTGGTTCCACTTGAAAATTCCCGGCTTGTAAAACAGCCTGGTTTCATTTCGTCCTCTTGATAAAAAGAACTATCGCTGTTTTTATGGGACGAAATTAAGACGGCGTTGATAGTAAAAATCATGTAGTCGTAATATAATTATGAAAACAAGACTATTTATCGTTATTTTATTGGTGATTTCCGCTTTGCCTTCAATGGCGATGGATACCGTTATATATCGTCAGCCGTCAAGCGGTGCTATTGCCGAACAGACGGGAACGGTCGAACAATTCCTTCGAGATGGATTGGTTATTACTTCCGCCTCTGGACAGAGCAAAACGATTCCCGCAGAACTTGTAATTGAAATTAAAACCGCTCGTCCTGATTTATATCAACAGGCTTTGATTCGCATGGAACAGCAAGATTACGAACAGGCGTTGCCGTTGTTGGAAAAAACGGTGCGGGGAAAACAACATTAATCAAATTGCTGTAGATTGGCTTCAACGCGAGGTTTTAACCAAACAAATAGAATGTTATTGCCATCTGGATAAAATGGAGGAGGCTTCAATGCGGTTCGCGTTGTTAATCCAAACGCAACCCCAGACCGCTTGGTTTACCGTCGATCCGCTGATCTGGACGTCTGTTAATATCTCTCCCCGCATGGCTCAAACGGCAAAATCCTGGACGCAACAGCAAAAAGCCCCGTTCGTTACGCTGTTAGGAGCCAGCTGGCTGCTAATCGGTCCGGAACAAAAAAACGCCGTCGCGGTTTTAAACTTTTTGAAAAAATCAGACGACCCCATTATCTCGATTTTAGCGATTATGCAGTTAAATCGGATAAACCTTGCCAGCGAATCGCCCGAAAAAATAAATAATCTTAAAAATCAAATAGATAAACTTCCCCTATCTATGCAATTTGGTCCTCGATATATATTAGGACAAATGTGGGGACGAATACAAAAAGAAGAAGGCGCAACCGATAAATCGGTCATAAATTACCTTCAGTGCGCTGAAAACAAAAAAACTCCTCACCCTTTACAGGCGAGAAGTTTGTATTTGGCGGGAAGTACGCTTTTGTCTGCGGGAAATCAGGAAGAGGCGTTTCGGATTTTTACACGTTTAATCCAAAAATT
>CAYZMZ010000496.1:473-2469 GCA_964479655.1 uncultured Planctomycetaceae bacterium | reverse complement strand
ACAGAACAGGATTCAGCCACAGATCAGAGTTCCGCGTCCGGTCAAGGTTTATCGGAATCGGGACAAACGCAATGAAATTGTCCGCAGCCGGGACAGCCGCAGCCGTATTTCTTTTTTACCTCTGCGGTTAAGTCGATTCCCTTGACGTTGGCGATTGTCATCAGCCACGCCAAGACGTCGGCAAATTCGGGTCCTAATTCGTGTTTTTTACTTCCCCGAAGCGAGGCGGACAACTCGCCCACTTCTTCCATCAACCACATAAACGTTCCTTCCGCGCCCCGGGCAACGTCTTTTTCGTAATACATATCTTTAATTAACTGTTGAAAATCACGCAAGGTGAAATCGGCGGGCGATTGAGTTTGTTCCATAATAAAAGGGATAAATGGGGGGTAAACAAAATAACATTGTTTGCAACGAGTTGTGAATCGTTGACAATTCAAGCCGTATTGACCTGTTTTCAAACCGGCGGATAGCAAGTCAGTTAGTCGCGTAAGAAGCAATTTTTGCTGATTCCACGCAACTTACTGATTCGCCATCCGCTGATAAGTTTATTTCAATACGATTATTATTTCAACGCGATTAAGCGGTTCGCTTAGCGGACTGTCCAGTACGGGGTATCGCACGGATCGTTCCACAGGTCAATTAATTCGTCGTCAACCTTGGCGACGAACATCTGGAAACCAGCGGCTTCCTGAACGGTAAGCATTTCTTCGCATTGGGCATCGGCAATCGTAATTCCCTTGGTATCAAGATATTTCTTAACGCCGTTGAGAACGATCAGCATTTCCATGTGAGTGGTGGCACCGGAACCGTTGATAATAACGATAACCTTATCTCCCTGCTGGGCTTTGACGGCTTGAATAAGTTGTTCAGCCATAATAGCTGCGGTTTGATCTGCCGTTTTGATTTTGCAGCGTCCTCCGCCGCCTTCTCCATGCTGACCCATTCCGATTTCCATTTCGTCGTCTGCCAAAACAGCAATTTCCTGACCCGTAGCCGGGTGAGTGGCTCCGCGCATGGCAACGGCCAAGGTAGCCATATTATCATTGAATTTATTGGCAACTCGAGAAACCTCTGCCATCGACCAGCCGCGTTCTGCCGCCGCACCAGCGATTTTAGCCAGCGGGATACAGCCAACCAAACCGCGTCGTTCGGAATCCGGGCAGCCGATACCGGCGGAAATATCTTCGTGAGTATTGATCGATTGAACGTTCAAACCCTCTTCTTCCGCCATTTCCATGGCCATGTCTGCGCTCATCACATCGCCTGCGTGATTCAATACGATTAACAGCGTACCCGCTTCACGATTGATCTTTTGTAAGGCCTTAAATACATTCGGTCCGCCCGGTGCGGCGAAAATATCGCCGGCGACAGAAATATCGAGCATCCCTAATCCAACGTAACCGCTGATTGCCGGCTCATGTCCCGTACCCCCCATAGAAACGACCGCAACCTTATCGGCTGATTTCGGATTCGTCCGACAAACCAACTTTTGGTCTACTGTAATTTTTTTACCGTAAGCAATTTGCAGACCCGCCAGCAACTCACTGGTCAGATTATTCGGATCATTGATGAATTTCTTCATTACCATAACAGGGTTTCTCCCATAAAGAGTAAGTAAAAATTAAAAAAACAACATGTTGTATCACATTAACGTTACTGTTACTGCATTTTTTGATTATGTCAACCTAACTTGCGCCTCTGTTTGTGATAACTGCGCAATGCAAACGATTGACTTTTTAACGGTATGACTTTCTAACCGCACAAAAACGGCGCGTTCGATGAGTTTTTTTGTTGTGAAGGCAAAAAACTCATCGATGGAAAAATCACGTAGTTAAATCTCGTAGTTATCGTATAAAATACCCCCTGATAACAGTATACCGTTCAACGACTTTTTCCCCATTGTACCTTATTTGTAAATCCTTTACAAGAGGGGCGAGTAAAAATCATTAAATATTTTCTTTTTTCGCCGCAATTATACATCGCGACACAATCC
>CAYZMZ010000496.1:0-463 GCA_964479655.1 uncultured Planctomycetaceae bacterium | reverse complement strand
CGGCGACAAATACTGCGCCGATTAAAACGCTTAGAATCACCACAAAGGCAATCAGAGGCGACCATTGAGTTGTTTCGGGAATCTTGGCTACGTCCAGCCATTGACTGACTTCCAAGTACTGAATCCATTGACGAACCACGGCGTAAACCGCAATCGCTCCTACCTGAGCTAACGCGACTAAAAGTACCATCGCGCGCTTGCACGGCATCAGTTTGGTTAAACTGATCAATACCACCGGCAGCAAAAACACGCCTGCCGACAGTCCGGTTACGCAAATAAAGGGGACTTTTCGCAAACTGGCGTACACGGTCGAAAGAATTATATCTGACAGATAATAATTGTATACAACAGTAACCAAAGCCGCTCCGATTAATCCGGCGTATCCAGCGAATTTAAGCGACCAGGCACGATAGCTTTCGTCCGATTCATTTTTACCAGCTCCGATAAACCAGAACGCGTCCAG
>CAYZMZ010000495.1:0-2471 GCA_964479655.1 uncultured Planctomycetaceae bacterium | reverse complement strand
TGTCCGGCTGCGAGTAAAGCATCAACGTTCTTTCCAAAGCGGTGGTTATTAATTCACTGCATGACAAGCCGCGAAACATCAAAGCGGATTTGCACTTTTCCAAAAGGGATTTCTTGCCTAAAATCAGCGAACAAACCGGACCGCCAAAAAGAAAATGAGATCGCATAATTACCGCGTCCGCTCCGACGGATAAACAGCCCTGTGCAGAAAACGAAACCGATTCCTCTTTTACCGCCGATTTAGCTTCTCCTCGCGTACCGTCCAGCAATCCGTTTATTCCGCAGTCTACAATCAAGGGAATCTTTTTCGTCTTGGCGATTTTAGCCAGCAGAGCAATCGAGGGAATTTCATCTGATTGAGAATCAAATTTATCTGTTGAACATACGTATAGAATCGCGGCGGTATTGCCGGTAATCGCGTTTTGGTAGTCGGCAACCGAGGTGTGATTGACGCTCCCGATTTCGCAATACGGTACTTGTACTTCGGAAAAAATATCCGTAATTCGGCAGGATTCAGGCAGTTCAAACAAATGACGCCGACTGATGAGCACCGATTTACCGGCGTTAGACGATTCAGACATCGTATTGACGGCGGAATTATCGTGCGCTGAAACAGCGGTATTGGAATCGGTAACCGCTTTGAGAATCAAATACCAGGCTCCGACGGCGGAATTAACCGCCATAACAGATTCGGCGCCGGTTAGGGTCGCAACCAATTTTTCAACGCTTTTCAATTGCGCGTCTTTATTCCACTGACCCAGCGGACGCCCCATCGCGGCGTAGTCATGCGCAAGTTCTTCAATAGCGTTTACGGCTTCCGGAGCCATCGGAGCGCACCCCAGCTGGTCGGGAAACAGCTTTCCGGTTGCATTTATCGTCGGAACCAGCCGCGCAGGGTCGCCTTCGGTCAGTTTATCGGCAATCCGATTCGCTACGTCGGTAACCGTCGGCAAGGTCATTTCCAAAGCGGATTCGCGAGTTTGCTGCGCTAATTCGCCCAAAACCAACAAAGCGGTTGAAACGACTTCGCCTCGGCTGAGCTTGGAAATCAAACTTTTTACCGCCGCATTTTCCAAAATTTCGTTTATTGTGGGTAATGTTTTCATACCCTCTATTATACGTAAGGAATGATTCCGCAAAAGGGGGTCTTTTGAAGTTCCAAAAAAGGAGTACAATACCCTCCTATTATGACCAGATACATCTTGACTATCGAAAGTTCATGCGACGAAACCGCAGCGGCGGTTATCGGAGAAGACGGCGTTGTGTATTCAGACGCCTTGGCTACGCAGGAAAAACTTCACGCGCTGTACGGCGGCGTTGTTCCCGAGCTGGCTTCCAGAGCGCATTGTCAGAGAATCGTGCCGATTTTAGACGTTACGGTAAAAAAAGCCCAGGAAAAAATACCCGGCTTTTCTCTCAACGACGTTGCAGCTATCGCCGTTGCCAACGCACCGGGATTAGCCGGCTCCCTGCTGGTTGGGCTAACCGCCGCGAAAACCCTCGCGGTTGTTTACGACAAGCCGCTTATTGCCGTCGATCATCTTCAGGCCCATCTGTACGCCTGCCGGTTATCTGCGCAAAAAAACGTCTTTCCCTGCATCGGTTTGATTGTTTCAGGAGGACATTCAACCCTTTACGACTGCCAATCGCCCATCGACTTCGTTCCTTTGGGAGCGACTATCGACGACGCAGCAGGCGAGGCGTTTGACAAAGTCGCCGCTATGCTGGGACTTACCTATCCCGGCGGACCGAGTATACAAAAGGCAGCTGTCGGCGGAAATCCCAAAGCGTTCAATTTCAAACGTTCCATGCTTAACGATAAAAATCGGCTGGATTTCAGTTTCAGCGGATTGAAAACCGCCGTTCGGTACGAATTAATCGGTCCCGGAGAGCGGGAATTTCCGGATTTATCCAACGACCTGCAGCGGCGGGCAGATTTAGCCGCCTCCTTCCAGGCGGCGGTTGTTGATTGTCTGGCAGGAAAAGCGGTTCTGGCACTCAAAAAAACCGGCTATAAAACGCTCTGCGTCGGCGGCGGAGTAGCCGCCAATCGCGCTTTGCGAGATAGACTGGAGGCGGATTCTCAAAAATTCGGATTCGAGTTATATATTCCCCCGTTAAAATTATGCACCGACAACGCCGTTATGGGAGCGGTTGCGTGGGAAATGTTCCATACCAACCGCTTTGCAGAGCTTTCGTTAGACATCGTCCCCGGTTTAAGACGATAGCTCCAACGCCGCTAGGTGTTCCCGTAAAGGTTATTTTTACGGGAAGGCGCGAAGACACGAAGGAGCACGAAGAAGAATTATAAAGGTTGATTTAGAATACCGCTCCGATTTCGTTCTGTTGGGGGGCATATTTGCCGCCCTTAATAATATTACCGATTTTGAATACCGCTTGACCCAACGCCGTTAGGTGTTTCCGTTTGGTAGAACATCACGCAAAATCTGCGCCCAACGCCGTAGGTGTTCC
>CAYZMZ010000494.1:0-2477 GCA_964479655.1 uncultured Planctomycetaceae bacterium | reverse complement strand
GAAAATTTAATCACCTGGGTATCTACGTACAGTAAATTTCCTGCAATAGTAAAAAACTTTTTGTCTTCAATGGGGTGTTGCCGGGCATCGGTTTCTACAAAACTGAATGTTGTTTTGAGCGTTTCCGGCGAATCCGCATTTTCGTAGGTTACATCGGATATAACGGCTATTCGCTGATTCTTTTTTAGCAGCGTGTTAGCCATAGTCAGCTTATTGTTGTCGTCGGTCAATTTAACGATTTCCTGTTTTGCCTTGAGTAATTCTTCTTTTGAAGCGCATAATCGCTGTTCGACGATTACATAAACTTTCCAGGCAACGATAGACAAAATCAGCAACGCGGTATAAAAAATTGTCGTTTGAATTTTTACTAGCATTTTGTTTTTTCTTTTGGCATAGTTCAAAACAGGGATTTATCGTCCAATCATCAAACAAATCATAATTACAATAAAAATGACGGCCAAAACGGCACCGATAATAGCAAATTGGAAGTAGAATCTCGCCATTTTGGTATCGGCCAACGCTTCCGCCTTCTTTTTCTTGTTTAGGTACTCAACGGTTTTTTCCAAGCGGATGTCAAATGTTTTTCGGCAATAGGGGCACATCGCTTGCTGACCAATCATATCGCGGTCAATTTCCAAAATATGTCCGGAAGGACAAATGGAGTGGAGAATTTTATTGGTCTGCGGGTCGCCAATTTCCAGTTCCGCTTTTTCTCCCTGCGGGACTTCTTCTTTGTTTTTATCAAAATTGAACTTTTTCTTTTTCTTTTTTGACAGATCAAACGAAGGAGCTGCTGGCTCAGATGGTTTTGCCGATTCAGTAGAAAGCGGAACTGTCAAAGAGGAAACCGGAGGCTGTCCCGGCGGGGGAGGCGTTGTTCCCTCTGGAGCGGGAATTATAATTTCTACTTGGCAGGTGGGACAAGTACAGGTCTGTCCGACTTGCTCCGGGTTAGCTTGCAACAAATGACCGTTAGGACAGTAGAACTGAAAAGACATAAGACTGATTCGGGTTAAAATTATTGTGGATGACAGGGACTATCAACGCTGTTAATACTGGTTCAACTTGAAATTTTCCGTCTTATATTACCGTAAAACAGCCGTTTCTTGTAGCTTTACTCGGAAAAACGAGAAGTTTTATTCGTACTGAGGCGAAATCAAAACGACGTCGACAGGAAAAATCAAGTAATTATAATATAATATTCTATTGGTTCTGTTTCTATTGTAACAATATCATTTTCTCGTATCGCCGTAATACGAAATAAAAGCGACCAATCCGATGAAATTCAATTGGAATTCCGATACAGGATAGGTATACGATAATCGGGATTATTTACTCTACTATATTATTATAACGGAAAAAAGAGTTAAACGTTTAAAAAATCGGAAAATTTTTTGAATCTTTTTAGAAAAAAAGGAAGGATTTACCGACTTTTAGCTCAGGGGAATTGACTAAACCAGTTTTTTTGGTAAAATTTCCCGAGAGTAGGGGCGTTTAATTTTCGTCGGATCGCCTTTAGTACTCCCGTAACTTGATTTTTATTTTGACGGTGTTTTGATTTCGCCCGAACAGAATAAAACAATCCCTTTGTTTTATTGATGGGGGCGAAATGAAACGACTGCTGTTTGTTATGCAAACCGGAAAAAGTCAAGTGGAACCAGTATAATTTACAACATTTAGACGAATTTGATAATTTTTACGGCCGCCGTACTTTATGGCGACAATGTGAGGTTACGAATTATGAGCGCGGAATTGCCGGAAAAAACTTCCCCGATTTCAAATCCAACAGCTTCCTCAACGGAAGCTCCCTTTAAGCCCGCCCCGCCGCGACGGAAGATATTGATCGGTTCACAGCGTCCAGGGGTTATGGAGGCAATCCGTTCTGCCGCCTCCGGCGAGACAACATCGCCCGCCGCTGCAGTAGCTCCAACTCCGGTAGCTCCCGCTGCGGCGTCAGCTTCGTCGACTCCGGTACAAACCCCGGTACAGACCGTTGCTCCGACCCCGGTACAGACCCCGACTCCGGTTGTCGAATCAGCCGCGCCCGTTCAGGCGGCTGCGCCCAGTCCTGAAAAAGCCCCGGTTGCTGCTGTTGCGCCGGTTGCTCAAGCTGCCGTAGATGAACAGAAAAATACTGCGGCTCCAACTGCGGGAGATTCTCCTGCGGACGCCTCGCAAGCCCCGGCTGCTGCCGAGGAAAACGCCGATCGTAAAGACGGTAATCGTGCGGATAAAAGAGATTTTCGCGGGAAAAAGCGTGAACCGAAGGTAGATCCCATTCAGCAAATTTTGGCCTCTGCTCCTCAAGGCAAGGTTTCTAAAATTCCCGTTCCGTCTTCCCGAACTCCGATGTCAGATGAACTGGAAGCAGAATACGCCGCAGCGCTGGGAGATCTCCAGGGATTAAACGGACTGGATAATATCATCTCGGGCAAAGTTTCGCAAACGATGGGAAAAACGCTCGAAAAGGACGATAA
>CAYZMZ010000493.1:0-2488 GCA_964479655.1 uncultured Planctomycetaceae bacterium | reverse complement strand
GTAAAATCCATCCACACGTACACCGATAAAAGGAGCGTTCGTTTCTTCATCGTATTGCGCAACCAACGCTGCTCCATCTTCCAGAATATCGTATTCTTGCTGCGAAGATAGGCGCGGTAGGTTGGCGGCGGCTCGCTGTTTATTGAGGTAGTCTACATAAAGCAGACGTTGATCCGCATGAGTTCCTGGAACGGTTACAATGACTTTATGCTTTACGAACAAAGTCAGAATCTGTTGAACCCATGTTCCGTTAGGCAGGATACTCAAGGGGTCTGTCCCGATTACTAAAAATACCGAATCTCGGCGGGGATTTGCGAATATTTGCTCTTGCATGCTATTATATTAAATTGTTTTGTGTTTCCCAAACGTTAATTTTTACTATGAATCTTTATTATACCTCATTAAAGACAAAAAATCAACCGTTTACGGACGTTTTTATAAAAAAAAGAACTTTTTTTCGGATTTTTATCGAAAAACGTTTTTAAGGATGGTTCTAATTATGGCTTTATGTGTCATATTGATAAAAATATTCAGTCAATAATTGCAAAAACTCTTCAAAATACGTCAATACGAGTAGTCATTTTAAGAGAATGGCTGGCTGAGATACCCCAAAGTAACGTTGGAGAATCTGTGTTGCCAGAAGTATCGAAAAACTCGAATTGTCAGTTATTGGGGCGGGTATTGGGGCAGTTATTGGGCAGGTTATCGATTAATACAATTGATGAATTACTTTTTGCATACTAGCCCCACTCGACTTTTCCGGTTTGCATAATAAACCTCCGTCATTTCCTTTCGCCCCAATTGCTCAAACAAAGCAGGTTTAATTCTGGAGGGCGAAATCAAAACGACGTCAAGAAGAAAAAATCACGCAGTCATAGTATAACGCTCTTGAAAAACGCTATCAGGAAGGATCATTTCAATAAGCTCAAAGAAAACCGGTTCAAAAACATGACTGCCGGAAAAACAGCCATGTTTTATATCGATATTTCCTCAAATTTTTTCGATATTTCCTCGATTTATTGACGCTGGTCCAGCGGAACGACATCTCGCAGCGTTTCGCCCACAAATAACTGTCGCGGACGATGAATTTTGTTCTTTTCCGTCAGGTGCATTTCACGATAATGCGCAATCCAGCCCGGTAATCGTCCTAACGCAAACTGAACCGTAAACATGTTTTTCGGAATGCCCATCAAACTGTAAATAATTCCAGAGTAGAAGTCTACGTTGGGATACAGTTTTCGTTCGACAAAATAGGAATCCTTTAAGGCGTATTCTTCCAATTCCTGAGCCAGTTCAAACAGCGGGTCTGACCCCTTATAATCTTTGATTAACTTGGCTGCAATCTTCTTTAATACCGCCGCACGCGGATCGTAATTCTTGTAGATGCGATGTCCAAATCCCATCAATCTAAACGGATCGTTGGGGCCTTTTGCCTTGTCGATATATTTCCCTAAATCGCGATTGTCTTTGAGAATATTTTCCAGCATCACAATACAGGCTTCGTTAGCTCCGCCGTGAAGCGTACCCCACAAAGCGTTAATTCCGCCGGACAAAGCCGAAAACAGATTGACCGTACTGGAACCAATCATTCTAACGGCGGAAGTACTGCAATTTTGTCCATGATCCGCATGAAGAATCAACAGCGTATTGAGAGCCTTAACGTACATCGGATTCATTTTGTATTCTTCCGTCGGCAAGGCAAACATCATGTACAGAAAATTCTCTACAAAAGACAGCGAATTTTTCGGATAGATAAACGGCTGTCCAATGCTCTGCTTGTAGCTGAAAGCGGCAATAGTCGGTAATTTACCCAAGGCTCGATAAGTAGCTAATTCCAAAGAATCGTAATCCCCCGGCTCCAAACCGTCGCGACAGAAAACCGGCAACGCCGCCATAACAGACGCCAAAATCGCCATTGGGTGCGAATGCTCCGGAAATCCCTTGAAAATCTGCTTCATGTTTTCGTGCAGCAGAGTATGGTAGCGGACGTTTTCCTGAAATTTGCATAGCTGTTCCTCATTGGGCAATTCGCCGTAAATAAGCAGATAGGCAACTTCGGGGAACTGACAATTCTCCGCCAACTCTTCTATCGGATAGCCGCGATAACGCAATTCGCCCTTGTCCCCTTCAATGTACGTTATTTTGCTAATTACGGAACCCGTGTTCGCAAAACCCTGATCCATGGTAATCAACCCCGTTTGGGCAAACAGTTTGGAAATATCCAGAGCACGGTTACCTTCCGTTCCCTGTAATACCGGTAATTCCCAGCACTGACCGCCCACACAGAACTTTGCGTTCTCAACAACTTTGGCCTCTCCCATGGTTGATTCTCCATCAAAATACGGTAAATAAAAACAACTTTTTAATAATCTTTCGTTTAAAACAATTACATCTAATAATAATTACCCAAACTCAAATTACTACTACACTCAGTTATGGTATCTTCTATTAAAGCCGACTTTCGGCTTCACTTAGTTCCATAATCAGA
>CAYZMZ010000492.1:0-2522 GCA_964479655.1 uncultured Planctomycetaceae bacterium | reverse complement strand
GGAGTTTTTTTCGCCTGTAAAAGGGAGAAAAGACCCAATATTTGGCGATATGGGTTAGTCTTTTCGACCTAAAACAGGCGGAAAAAAGAACCGGCTGGACGCGAAATTGATTTAATAGAAGTGCCCTTAATATTTAGCCGAAAAATTCAAGCGGAGCCGGGTATACTAATAATCTATTTGGGGCAACGTTATATTGTCCCGCAGCAGTTTGGTCAGTTGGTCTACGTTGGCATCCCTCAAGCGATTAAGCACGCAATGCCACCGTTCGAGCATACTGCCGACTGCTATTTGCCCGTTTTTTCGATCCGGTAAATCGTCAAAGGTTTTGCGGTACGTTTCTGCCGATTTCTGAATTTTAATAAACTTTTCGCGAAACGCCTCGACAAACGCCTCGGTTACCGATTTGGGGTTGGGAATAAACAACTCCCGCTTGTTTAGACAATTTGCGTAATCGGCAATCTGATTTTCCATCGGCATATTATAGTAGACAAACGTCCCTGGTTGTTCGGAAACCTGGATTTCCTTGGGCATATTATTTTCGTCTAAAATGAGCACCTCGTCTCCGTCGTCAAAAATCGGCTGTTTGGTTCGCTCTGAAGATCGTCCGACGATTATATTTGGCGCAGCGGCGGCTCCCAATAATCGGGCAAATTCAACTCCAAATTGGGGATTTTGAAAAAACTGGGATTGCAGTACATAGGTAGCAATACCAGGTACGTATTCCCGTTCAAAATAGGGTGTATGAATCGGCATGTCATGTAAATAATATTGATTACCTTGATACAGTTCGGTTATTCGCCGTACTCCTAAAAAGGGAGGTAAATTCATTTGAAGCAAATGACACGCCAATCGTCTGTTGAGAACATAATCCGTGTACTCTTCAGCACGGGTAAAACTTTCCAGTAAATTCTTCCCCTCGTCCAGCATCTCCCGAACGCCCCATTTTTGCAGACGAATAATAGAAATTCGATCGAAATTTTCGTCGCGATGCTTGGTCTGCATAATATAGACCCCGCGTCGAGGCTTCGGACCGTTTTCCTCCCCCTGATTTGTTTCCGCCCGGCGGGTGATTGGCTGCAAATACCCAATATTCGCATACTCAATAAAAAAGCTTTCGCGAACCAGTGCCTGAAGCAGTTTTCGAGGAATCGGGTCGTCGTACCGTTCCTTTTCTGACTTGGTCATAGAATCCAGCATATTAAAAACCGGGTCCTTAACGATTCCACCGTCCTCGTTAAGCCAGCCGCCGGGCAGCCAGTTGATTTTCAACGCGAACTCGTCGCATAATCCCATCTGTACTTCTTCGGTGGAAAATTTATCCAAACTAGCCAGCTTGGTAAATAACTCCGACAGCCATTCGGGTTCGTTACTGTTGTTATGTTGAAAAAACGGGTCTACTAAAGCCTCTCGAAACTGATCGCATAAACGGGAATGAGCACTGCGCAATTGTTCATCTGAAAGAGCGTCAAAATCAAATTGCTGAAAATAGGCGCCGACATTGATTCGGGATCGGACTTTAAAAAAGATCAACTCCTCGGAACCCTCCCGGTTTTTTAGCGGACAGTACCGTTTGATTTCTTTTAAAAACGCCCGTAAAGTTGGAGTATCAAATTCCGCCAGCCGAGCGAAATTCTCATACGTTAAATAACGGGACCCCGTTTTCATGTTGTAATAATAAATCCGATGATTCGGAACCGTCAACGCGATTTTACTGGCGTTAATCGTTTTTTCCATGCCCTGCATGGTTTTGGGAATCGGCTGGATTCGCCAGGATTCGCCTCTGGCACGAATCGCCTGGCGCACTTGACTGTTATCCGTATGCATGAAGAAAATACGGAATTTGGGATGAAAGGTTTGCAATAATTCGTCTGCCGCATACGCCAGTTGCATGTTTTCAGGGTCAGGACGAATTATAATATAAAACTTGCCGCCTCCGCCTTCGATGGTTGTCAGAGCGACGCCGTCGGTAAGAATCGTATCTGTTTGCTCTTGGGTTAATTTGGGCTGATTGTCTTTCCGTCGCTTTTCATTTAAGTAATCTATGTAAAGGGCGCATTGATCCCCATGAAAGGTTGGAGGAGAGGTTACCATGGTTCGGGAATTGGGAAACAGAGTCATAATTCGGGTTTTCAAATTTCCAAATTCATCACGCGCAAACAACCAATCGCCCAAATACGTTATATCATGGGATTGATCTACGTTACATTCGATAGATAAAGAATCTTGTGCCATATAATTTTGGTTGAAAACAAACCAAGCCTAATACTAAAAACCTGATATTATAAACTGGACAAATATACTCTGACGCCTCTCGAAATTTCCCGGTTTATATTTTCATATACGGGTTCCACTTGAAATTTTCCGGCTTGCATTATCATAAATCAGCCGTTTCATTTTGCCTTATTCAGTAAAACGGGGAGTATTTATTCATACTGCGGCGAAATCAAAACGATGTCAAGAAGAAAAACTCATGTAGTCATCGTACAAATCATGCGTACATTTTAATTACCAACAATACGGAG
>CAYZMZ010000491.1:0-2538 GCA_964479655.1 uncultured Planctomycetaceae bacterium | reverse complement strand
ACAGGATACAGGTAGGTAGTGTTGTGTGAATAGTGAATAGTACCTTTATATATTGGTATTAAATCAGATATACAGCCGTCAGAAACACAACGTAACAGCCAATAGGAGGTTTTTGCCATGAGTATAATGGCGTTTGAATACAAAGTAGTAGCCAGCGCGCCGATTTTAGTCGCATTTAATCGGGAAGAGCGTTATGATCGCGCCTCGCAGGCGCCCAAAATTCAGTCGGGGCGTCCTCGGGTTATATGCGGTATAGATCGCAAAAGCGGTGGTACGTGGTTTGGAATCAATCAGCATTCCATGTTTTGCTGCTGTATAGACAGAATCAAACGGGATATTCCGTACAGTCCCCGTTCGCGCGGATTGCTCTGTCGGGAATTGCTCAATTGCCGCAATGCGTCCGATGCTGCGCAGATGGCAGCCGCCGAATTGGCTTCCGGTGTTTACGCGGGGGTGAATTATATCTGCGGTGATATGCAGTCGGCGCATTGTATTTACGGAGGAAATCGAATCGAGATTATCGATATTCAGCCGGGCTTGCACATGTTTTCCAACGGTAATATGGACGACTACAACGATGAACGTCAGGAGTTCTGCCGTCGTCAGCTAACCCTGTCCCGATTGGATACCTCGGTGGCGTTTTTAGCGGTTTCCAGCCGCGCGTTTTCCAAAAAAGCCGAAGCTCCCGGTCGTAAATCGTTAATAGAAGTGGGTACTGAATACGGAACGGTATCGTCAATCCTGCTTTCTCTGCCGTCTTCCAAGCACGGAGCGATTCTGCAATACGCACCCGGCAATCCGTCTGAGGTGAATTACGACGATCATTCCGCTTTGCTTCGTCAGGTACTGTCTACCGATCGTTCCAACGCGAATCGTCAGGCGGCTATTGCCAAAGAGGAACTTCCCGAATAATTCAGACGCTCAACTGCTTGCGAGGCGATTGCCTCCAGTCTGTGAACAAAAATAGTGTAAGAACAAATTTCAAGGTGATGAAACACCGGATAGCGACCCACCCAATCGCCTTGAAATATCTCTAATAGGGATTTTGTGAGTTGCTTTGAAAGGAAATACGCCGGATAACGCCCCGTTCAATTGCGGTTGAGTATTTCGGCGGGCGGTTTCAAAAGAGCAAAAGCAACTCAATATCTTTTTTATTCTCTATTTCATTTCCGTTGTTACGTACGATAGGCGATGAACCTCTTGACGTACAATCTATGATTTATTCAGAATTCAACAAGTAGATAGTTTCTACTGAGTAATGTTTTCTCTTTTTCATAGAAAGGTTTGTTATGACAACCAACAACAAAGTATGTTTTATGGATCAAGCGGATCGCCGGGTAGAGCAATGGGTTGAAAACAGAATCGCCATTGCGGATCATCCTCATGTAACTCCGCTGTCGCTGTTGACGTTAATTGTTCTTCTGGCGTTGGGCGTATTGGGAGTAATTTCCCCCGCCTTTTATGGTTCGATAGCTCCGACGTACATTGGAACGCTTCTGATTATTGCAGGAGCGACTTTTGGCTTGATGTCGTTTGAATGGCCGGGCGCATTGAATCGAACGATGCTGGTTACGGTGGGCGCGTTGGCGATTGCTTCGGGAATTTTAATGTATTTCTCCCCTAATATTGGACTATACGTATTTTCCCTGATTTTAGGGTTATATTTCCTCTTTGAAGGGGTAATGAAGATATTTTCCTTCCCGCGATTTTCCGCCTTTTCGTATTCGTTTATGTTTGTCAGCGGATTAATTTCCGCCGGTTTGGGTATTGTAATCGCCTGGATTTCAGCGATTGATATTCCCTGGGTACCGGGATTTTTATTCGGTATTGATTTGTGTGTCGGAGCGATTGCTTTCTTCCTGACTTTGGTATCGGCGCAGCGTAAATACGATGCCTGGCTGAAGAATCGCAACGCCGCTGCGGTTACCAACGCAACTCCGATTACCGGCAGCAGTCCGGCGACGGCAGGTAATACCGCCTCAACAGGAAATCAAGGAACATTTGGAAACCGATAATCGGAGAAGATTCTTCTCTGATTAGGAGTGAAACGGCGAATTATACTATCGATGAGTGATTTTTCCTTTCGACGCCGTTTTGATTTCGTCCCCAAGAATTAAGCAAAGCTTTGTTTGATCGATTGGGGTGGAAACAAAACGGCAGAGATAGGGGGTTATACAAACCGGAAAAACTCAAGCGGAAAGTGTATATCATTCGCCGTTTTTGTTATTTGTTTTGAAGAATCTAAAAGATATACTGCGTACAGCAAGAACGTATAACCATCTGTAATAAAAGTCCCGTCAATACGATATAAATAATATGTATATATATGAATACTTAATAATAATCATTTAGGTAATCAAAAATACTCTTATGAATATAATGTCAAATGAATATAGGGATATTATCTAATATCTGAGCAGATAGAGCATAGAAATTTGTGCTAATAATATATATAAAGCTATATGTTTAGTTGGAAAAAGAGTGTTGCTTTCCGTCCTCCGCCGCCGAAATAACGATTTTTTGATTCTTTGACCGGTT
>CAYZMZ010000490.1:305-2543 GCA_964479655.1 uncultured Planctomycetaceae bacterium | reverse complement strand
AATAAACCGATCTGCCGGAGGGCAACTCAAAATAAATACTTCCGTCTGCTTCAATGGGAACGGTTCCCAAAATACGCTTAACGCCTTCCGCCTGGAATACAGAAACGGCAGGACCGTCATGCTGAACCGTTTTATGCCAGGTCGTATAGGTTTTCGGATCCATCTGTACAACTCGGATAAACTTGCCATTTTCTTTCAATTCCGCCGGAGCGTTATCAAAAACGTTATTACTGTACAAATATCCCGAAACAGGTTTGATCCCCTTGCCGATTTCAGGCCATTCAACCAGATCAGGCTTGACAATCGGAGTTTCACGAGCTTTTAACGGCATAGCATACCATGCGTTTGAATTATCCGCCTGATGAATTAGCTCTTTATTACCGTAAACGTCTTGTAAATAGAGTTTGAAAAACCAACCGTTATCGGAACCGTTGTACAAGCAAGTTCCTTTTCTGGCGGAAACCAGCATGTATTCTTCAGAAAGCGGATACGGAGATTTATACGCATAATAAGCCCCTGCCTGATGATAATCGTAGCTGGGAGCCGGGTCGTTCGGACCATTGCCCGGACGTACCGGCCAGCCGCCGCCCAATTCAGGCCATTTTACCTCGCGGGTTATCCATTCCAAGCCGTCGGGATAGTTCAAGCCCTTACCCGGATCGATGTATCCAATTGTTCCGTCAAACCAGGCATGATGTCCGACAGCCGTAAAAATTACTTTTTTCGAGCCGGGAATTGCGCGCGCTTCAGTTAAAACGTCCGGCCAAATGGACTGATTGCCCCAAAACGTTTGCGTATTGGTTCCGTCTGGATTCATAGTCCACAAAGATTGAACACGCCATAACGCCTTGTCGGTATATTCCCACCGA
The DNA here is from genome assembly GCA_964479655.1 of uncultured Planctomycetaceae bacterium. GTDB lineage: Bacteria > Planctomycetota > Planctomycetia > Pirellulales > Thermoguttaceae > RUG11551. Next base: position 1,674 of record CAYZMZ010000490.1, on the reverse strand, counting down.
GTAAAAATCACGCGACCGTCCGGCAGCATGGAGGGCATATATTCCGGCTCGCCGTTGGCTGATACAACGTAAATGTTTTTACCGTCTGCATCGCAGCGGGAAACGGCAAAAGCGTGCGTCATGGGCATACAGCGAACGTAGCTATGCTGACGCGAGGAGCAAAATACAATATGTCCGTCGGGGGTATAAATCGGGTCTAAATCGTCGTAATCGCCGCGCGTCAACTGACGGAAATTAGAGCCATCGGTATTAACTTTATACAGGTGAAAAGAACGCTCTCCCTGCGGACGGAAGCAGAATAAAATCTCTTTGCCGTCAAAGGACAGGTCTGGACGCCAGAACGCGCCTTCTTGACCCGACAAAACGTCTTTTTTCAGTTCGCCCGGATTCAATCCGACAATACACAGTTTTCCGCCGTCTTCAGCCATAAAACCGTTACGATGCCGGGCTTCATGTCCCCATTCGTCGGTCGCATCGCCCCGTTTTCCTTTCGGATAGGGGTTATCGATCATCAAAATGGAATCGAAATCAATCAAGGGATTGGAAAAGAGAATATCGCGTTTGACTTTTCTGACTTCAAAATAGAGCTTTTTGAAATCCGTCTTGTCGGTTGCGTTTTTCAGTTGATCTTCCAAAAGAGTTATTGAATTTATGCTAGCCGACAAATCCGGTGCGCCAGCCAGCTTACCAATTCGTGCGGCTGCCTCTTTCGCCCAAGTAATTTCCTGACCAACCGATTGGGCGTTAAATTTTTCGTCAGCTTGAAAAGTCCAATCGTCTTGAAGTTGCGCCTGCGCCGAGGCGTCTAACTTATCAAAGGGAACGTAGCCTGCCTGACACACGCCGGCGACTACCAGAGCAAACCAGGCTCCGAGAATAAAAAAAGATTTGTACATGTATTTCCTTTCATGTTAAATCTAAAAAAGGGGGGGAAGGAAAGCGGGAAAGGAAGGGAAAGAGCCGTGTAACAACACACAAATTCATCTTTCCGCAGTAACCCCAACTCGCTTTTTGAAATTATTTCTCTGCTTTGACAATTTACAAAACATTTCTTTCACGATAATTTCGTCTATTAGCAAAACATTCCATTTTAAAAATCCTAATATTTTTTATCAGGAAAACTTGAGTTAAACGATTATACGGGTTCCACTTGACTTTTTCCGGTTTGCACGACAACCTTCAGTCGTTTCATTTCGCCTGAATCGGTAAAACAAAGGGATGTTTGATACTGAAGGGCGAAATCAAACGATGTCAAGACGAAAAAATCACGCAGTCACAGTATAAACGTTTGATTCCCAAGTTATTGCCCGCAAGCCGATACTTCCTTTTTGCGCTTATTCCTTTGGAAAATTGACCCAAAAAAAGAAAG
>CAYZMZ010000490.1:0-293 GCA_964479655.1 uncultured Planctomycetaceae bacterium | reverse complement strand
TGCCAAGCAATGAAACTTATTGTAACATAGAATCCACTCTATTTCAAGCCCTAAAACTAATTTTTTCTAAAAAACTAAATATATTCGGTATAACGATAAGACACATAATATTTTACCCATTTTATCTAATCTGTATTTTTTTCTGATTACACGCGATTTTTCTGTTCGCAAGCTAAATGCTTCCCGTTATTTTCTAATGCGTATTAGGACAAAATCCCGAATATATATAAAAAATGAATCGTTGGACGGTCGTGCTATACCGATTCCACTTGACTTTTTCCGGTTTGCATAAC
>CAYZMZ010000489.1:0-2552 GCA_964479655.1 uncultured Planctomycetaceae bacterium | reverse complement strand
GAATCCGAGCAGAGTTCAAATCCCGTTGAGCAAACGGAAGTCAATCCGACAAATCATCCGACAGTCAATGCAAATATTCAGCTTGAAACGGCGGAAGCCAGTCCGAATTCCCAATCGGTTCCTTCGACAAGTCCCGCTCAGGCGATTCAAAATCAGGAAAATACTCCTAATAACGGAGATGTAAGTACACCTGTCGGGAATAATCTGACGGCAATACCCGCCGAGCAGCTTGCCCAGCACGTTACTGAAGCAATCAGTACGTTTTTAAGCGGAATTATGCTCGAAAACGCGAAGAATTTCAATTCTGTAACGGCGTTAACGCCCAATACGCTTGAAATTGCTTACGCATCGGATTACAGTTTCGGATTTAAATCCTGGGAATCGCAGGATAATATGTCAAAACTTCAGTTGGCGTTAAATCGACAGTTTGGCAGTCAAGTTACAATTAAGTTGAAATTACTGCCCAATTTGAATCCCGCTCCAACCAATGCCGACCGACATCGTGCTCAAACGGAGCAGAATCGCGCCCTTTCGCAGCGATTTATCGTTCAGGAAGCGATGAGATTGTTCAAAACCGAGATTCAGGCTTCCTTTAAGGACCCCTATTTACTACCCGATGCCAAAAAGACGGAAGTTGATGATACCGGAGAAATTCTTCTCTCCGCCGATTCGACCGACCCGCTTCCCGAATCAGACGATTAAATACATTATATCAATTCCCCTTGAGGATTATATGAAATAGTTTACAATCTAATTATATAATACTTAATTATATGGTCAGGTATAAATATTATCAAGGTATATCTAATCCCCGGATTAGTACGCAGACTGTTTTTTATCTGGAATTACCTCCGCGGGAAAAGCCTCACAGGAATTAATTGAATAAACCAAACAAGGAAAAATTAATATGGCCGAACTTGCTCAACCTATCGTAAATTTAATAGACGAATTTGCCAAGCTGCCGGGAATCGGACGCAAGTCTGCCGAGCGGCTGGCGTACTATATTTTGCGTATTAAAACGGAAGATGCCTTGACTTTGGCCGACGCCATTCGAGATGTTAAGTGCAACGTCCATCAATGTAAACAATGCTATAATCTGTCTGAACAGGAATACTGCCCCATTTGTCAGGATAAAAGCCGCAACGTCCGTCAGATTTGTGTAGTCGAACAGCCGCAGGATTTAATCGCCATGGAGCAAACCGGCGTTTATCATGGATTATACCATGTCTTGCTGGGGCGATTATCGCCTTTGGATAAAACCGGTCCGAACGATTTAACAATCAAGGCGTTGTTTGAACGAATCAAACGACTGGAAAAAAATTCAGCTTCAACCGATTCTCAGGTAGAAATTATCCTGGCTACCAATCCGACAGTCGAGGGCGATGCCACCGCCGCTTATATTGTAAACGGACTATCCAAAGAAAGTATAAAAATCTCTCGTTTAGCCCGCGGTATCGCCTTGGGCGCGATGGTAGAATTTACCAACAAGGAAGTTCTTTCCGATGCTATCAACGAACGGCGTGAGGTAGAATAATCATGAGTATGAGCATGCGTCCCCAGTTGCGTACTGAAATGAAGCAGACGATGAAAATGTCGCCTCAAATGATTCAGTCGATGAATTTACTCCAACTGCCGATTCTTGCTCTTCAGGAACGAATAGATCAGGAAATGCTTGAAAATCCGGCTCTGGAAACGCAGGACGACGACAGCGGCTACGATTCTTCCGATATACAAGCGAACAATTCAGACAGCGATTATTCTTCCGATTCTAATAACGATTCAGGTGAAAATATCGATCATGAAATCGATGATTCTCTACCCGATTCGCATGAGTTGGAAAACAAAGACAATTCCGACGACGAGTTTCAACAATTATTAAATTCGGACGACGACCCGCAGTCAGACGATTTCAGCTACGAACGCTCGCACGGCAGTTCCGACGACGCCTCGGAGCAGTATACAAATATGCTGGCAAACATGGCTGCCCGTTCCGAAACGCTTCAAGATCATCTGTTAAATCAGCTCAGCTGGTTCGATTTAACTCCCGAACAGGCGCAACGCTGCGAAAAGATTATTACCGTTCTGGACGATCGGGGTTACATCGCAATTAAAAAGGATACGAATCAGCGTTATACTTTGGAGGAGATATTTCCGGAATTGGATTCGGAGTCTTTCCCGCTTGCGGTTGCCGCGTTGAATACCGTTCAGCATTTAGACCCGCCTGGCGTCGGAGCCAGGTCGATAAAAGAATGCTTGCTGCTTCAATTACGACCTGAACAGCCGTTCTACATGCAGTTAAAAACACTTATCGAAAATCATCTATCCGATTTAGAGCAAAATAAACTGCCGCAAATCTGCAAAGCCGCCGGTTTTTCAATGGATATGCTTCAAACGCTAATCGATGAAATGCGGACTTTAACGGTAAATCCGGGAGCTGACTTCCAAAACTCCGTCGTTGCCTCAATTACACCCGACGCCTACGTTACGCATAATCCCGAAGGCGGATACAAGGTTTCAATCGAAGATTCCGAACTTCCCCATTTGAAAATCAG
>CAYZMZ010000488.1:0-2553 GCA_964479655.1 uncultured Planctomycetaceae bacterium | reverse complement strand
CTGATCGGCAAAACAAAGATTTCGTTCAACCAATTGGGCGAAATCAAAACGAAGTGGTTGAAAAATCATATTGTCTGTATAAACTTAAAAATTGAAGTATATAAAGGGATTGTATCCTCCTCGAACTACGAAGGAGACAGCAATAATAAATAATCCGCTGAACAAAATAACGTAGGCTGAATCATAGAGTATTTTAAGCGCCAGCGATTGACTGGCTTCACCCTTGGCGATAAGCCAGGGGACAATTGGAAAGCTAAACAGTGCCGCGAAAAGGAAAAAATAGCGCGATTCATGGATATGAAAATAAGCCAGGTCGTCAAACAAGGCGTTCGAGGAAAAGCCGAACATGGTTTGCAAGTACGAGCCGGTTAACGCCAGACTGTTTAGCTTCTCTCCGTTCATAACCGCCGTATTGGCGTCAAATCCTGCCTTGAACAGAACCCAGCCAACGACTACTATCAGCATAGCATACAAATATTTTAAAGGAATCAGCCACGTTGAATTAAAGCGTTTTTCAAACCCGGTATATTTTTCAAAAACCAGACAGACAAAGAATAACAGTCCCCATAAAACAAATGCCCAATCCGCGCCATGCCATAATCCGGTCAACGCCCATACGATAAATAAATTAACTATCAATCGCGCCGTGGAAACCCGATTGCCGCCCCTGGATTTCAAAAACGCTTTTTTACGATAAAATCATGCTATTTCGTAAAAATCTCCTCAGAGCATAAAATACATTCTAACCGCGACTTCACAATATATCAGACAGCAATTATAACAATTCCAAACGAGATGTACAGGGTATCCCCCCAACCCTGTCGTTGCTGACGGTTCCTGAAAGAGATTCCCCGCAAGCCCCCTTCACCAATTCTCAAATCGGGTTATAATCTGTAACCGATTCGCGTTGAATCAGCCTGTACTGATTCCACTTGAGTTTTACCGGATTATCCGCCTTTGTGATAGAATCAGAGTATTTTTAATACAAACAGGATAATCTGATATAATGTTACTTTACAATGTCCTCAAGGGAAAATCTCAGTGAATCAGAATATAACCCCGATTTTTGTTTCCGCTTTATTAAAATAATGGAGAACAGTTAGATGAATCTAGCAGATCGAATGTTGGCCTTGGAACCTTCCGCAACGTTGGCTATGTCTGGCAAAGCCAAGGAAATGAAGGCGAACGGCATTACTGTTTACGACCTTTCGTTGGGCGAACCGGACTTCGGCACGCCAGAACATATTTGTCAAGCCGCCTTCGATGCGATTAAAACCGGAAAAACGCATTATACACCCGCTGCGGGAATCATGCCTCTCCGGCAGGCTGTGGCAGACGCCTATAAAGCTAAACACGGCTTGACCTATAAAGCCGCCGATGTCGTAATTTCCAACGGAGCCAAGCATGCTCTGCATAACGCCTTCACGGTTACCATCAATCCCGGAGACGAGGTTATTATTCCCGCTCCTTATTGGGTTTCTTACGCGGAACTGGTTAAACTGGCAGGCGGAAAACCGGTTATCGTTCAAACAAAACAGGAAGATCAATTCCGATTAACTCCCGAACTGTTCCGCTCGGCTATTACCGATAAAACCAAGATGCTGCTGCTATGCTCGCCGTCCAATCCAACGGGAAGTATGTATACTCCAGAACAACTAGGCGAGTTGGCTGATATTGTTTTGGAAAAGAATCTGATTGTTCTTGCCGACGAAATTTACGAAAATCTGATTTACGGCGATAATAAATTTGCCTCGTTTGCGACCGTTCGTCCGGGATTGCAAGATCGAACGATTTTAATCAACGGCGTTAGTAAAACGTATGCTATGACCGGCTGGCGAATCGGCTGGTCGATGGCTCCGTCGGCTATCGCCAAGTCAATGGCGGCGCTGCAAAGTCAGGAAACCTCCAATCCGTGTTCTGTAAGTCAGTATGCGGCCTTGGCGGCTGTTCAGGGAGATCAAAAATGCGTTGCCGACATGCTGGCGGAATTTGCCAAGCGTCGAGATTACGTAACGTCCCGAATCGCTTCTATTGATGGACTGTCCTGCGCTGATATGTCGGGAGCCTTTTACGCCTTCTTTAACATTCAAGCTCATTTGGGCAAAAAATATGGCGATAAAGTGGTCAATACCGATACCGATTGGTGCTTAACGCTTCTTGAGCAAAAGCAGGTTGCTACGGTAATGGGCAGTGCCTTTGGTGCGCCTGGTTACGCTCGCGCTTCCTTTGCCGCCAGCATGGAAACCCTGAAAGAAGCCTTTGACAGAATCGAAGCGTTTGTTTCGTAGTAATCCAAGGCGATTTTACGGGACGACACGAAAACACGACATTCACGAAGAAGAAATATAACGATTGATTTTTGAATGCCGTGTTGAACGGATGTCTTTGTCGAATTGAAACACTAAACAAACTCGTGGCAACGGGCGGTAACATGTTACCGCCTTCATTGATTTTATAGGATAGAAAAACGATGCCTCCCTCCGGAGGATTATACTGTAACTACTTGATTTTTTCTCTTGACGTCGTTTTGATTTCGCCCGAACAGAATAAAAC
>CAYZMZ010000487.1:0-2565 GCA_964479655.1 uncultured Planctomycetaceae bacterium | reverse complement strand
TTTATGTGGTTTTGTATGATTCGTCCTCAGCAAAACGAGCGAAAAAAGCACGATGCTATGTTGGAAAGCCTGAAAGTAGGCGATAAAGTCGTTACAATCGGCGGTTTATGCGGTTCGATTACCAACATAATCAAGGAAAAAGATACCGTCCAACTGCTTATAGACGATAAAAATAACGTTAAGGTTACTTTTCTGCTAACTGCGATTGCGTATCCGGTTACAGAAAATGAAGATAAAAAATAGTTTGTAGTTTTAGTAAAACCGAGAAGTACTTCAGTTTAGATTATCCGGCGTTGTTGCGGGTAGAGTATTTCTCACATTAAGGATTGCATCAGATGAATTCCAGTTTTGCATTGTTTTTTGCCATCGTAGTAGTCGGTATAATTCCGATACTTTTGGCTAATTTTCTGGCGCGCGTTTTGCGCATGTCAGATTACGTCGTATCTTTTTGGATAATTATTTTTGCCGCGTGTTTTGGCATAACCGTAGTTTCTACCAGTATTCACAACATGAAGCTAGGCATTGACTTGCGCGGCGGTTCTATTTTGGTTTACGAGGTCGGTCAGTCCAGCAGTTCGCTTCAGGATCAGCCTCAAAGCGAAGTCAATCCAGATACCGGACAAACGCAGGCGGCAAAATCTGGTCTGACGGCTAAAATGGACAAGCTGTCTTCAACCTTAAAGCGTCGTTTGGATCCAGGTGGAGTAAAAGAAATTACCGTTCGTCAACGCGGTGCGTCGGCTGTCGAAATTATTATTCCTGAAGTCGATCCTAGCGAAATTGCTCGATTGAAAAAAGTCGTTTCCCGTGCGGGTACGTTGGAATTTCGTATTTTGGCAGATAGAACCTATCCTGAAGATCGTATGGCGATAGAACGGTCCGCGAAGTCGGAAGACCGAATCGTCAAGGATTCTTCCGGCAAAGTATTAGGAATGTGGATTCCAGTTACCGCGGGGCGTGAACGCTCTTTCGGCGGCGCGAATCAGGTAGTTCGTCAGCGCGTTGTTCGCGATAAAAACGTAACCGAAGTTCTGTGCGTTAAAGATATTTACGATGTAACCGGAGCGTTTTTAACCAACGCCTCTGTTGGAATCGATAATCGCGGCGGGCATTGCGTGAATTTTACCTTCAATCAGGAAGGTGGAAACCGATTCCACATGCTTACCTCGAAGAACGTTCCGAATACCGCTCAAGACCGATACCGATTACTGGGTATCGTTTTGGATGAATCGTTGTATTCTGCTCCCCGAATCAACTCCCCGATTGGAGATCGCGGCGAAATTACCGGCGATTTTACTCAAGAGGAAGCGGCTGAATTAGCTGCGGTGTTAAATGCGGGTTCTTTACCGGCAACGTTAAGCAAGGAACCGATTTCCGAAATGACCTCAGGTCCTACTTTGGGAGCGGATACCGTTCGACGCGGTTTGTCGGCGTGCGCGTTTTCTTTGGTCGCGGTTTTGATATTCATGGCTTTCTATTATCGCTTTGCCGGCTTGGTGGCTGACTTTGCGTTAATTATGAACTTGCTGCTGTTGCTGGCTTTGATGATTTCGTTCTCTGCGGCGTTTACCTTGCCCGGTATTGCCGGTTTGGTGCTGTCGTTAGGTATGGCCGTTGACGCGAACGTTCTTATTTACGAGCGTATGCGTGAAGAACGGGGCAAAGGAGCGACGATTCGCATGGCAATTCGCAACGGTTTCCAAAAAGCATACAGTGCAATTATTGACTCCAATATTACAACCCTTTTAGTCGGTGTAATTTTGTACTGGATTGGAACTGAGCAAATTAAAGGTTTTGCCGTTACCTTGATTTTAGGTATTTCTTTGAGCATGTTTACGGCTTTGTTTTGTGCTCGAATTATATTTGAAGTGGCTGATAAGAATCGTTGGCTTACATCGTTGCACATGTTGCGTATTGTCGGTAAAACCAATATTGATTTTATGAATTTAATGCCTCGCGTGGTAACAATAGCCGGTATTTTGATTGTAATCAGCGTTGTTGCTATTATTCAGCGTGGAAACGGTTTGTTGGATATTGACTTTACAGGCGGTTCGTCGGTTCAGGTATTATTCAAAAATCCGGTTAAAATTGAAACCGTTCGTTCTGAATTAAAAGAGTTGGAAAACTTGGCGGTATCAGACGTTCAGGTTCAAAACGAACCCAAGGGAATGCGATTTATGGTCAACTCCTCCATTCCGCAGCCGAAAAAAGGCGAAAAGCAGATGGATGGCGAAAGCTATATTAAATCGGTAACCGAGTTAATTAAGAATAAGTTCGGCGATCAGCTGGCAACCAACGATATTTCCGTTGAAAACGTGATGCCTTACAGCGATAAGGATCAGTTTACCAACGCTCGTCGCGAAAAAGCCGCCGCAGAGGAAAAGGCAGTCGATAATTCAGCAGATAAAAAGACTCCGGCAGATACCGCTCCGGCCGATACTTCGGCCTTGAATTCTGTTCTGGACATGTTTATCGGTACCGCCCAAGCGGAAGACGCGGCTCCGGCTGTTGCGGAAGCTCCGGCTGCTGAACAAGCTCCGGCAACTGAACCAGCTCCGGCTGCTG
>CAYZMZ010000486.1:0-2569 GCA_964479655.1 uncultured Planctomycetaceae bacterium | reverse complement strand
AATCTCATGGATAACGCCAATACGGTCAACGTGATCAGCTTAAATAAAAAATGGGCTGAAACCGATAGTTCTAAAGAAGTCAGCGAGATTGATATTTTGGAAGATATAAAAGGGGAAGATCCCACCGAACGAATGCAAAAAATCGACACGATGCGCTTGGTTACCAAAGGTCTGAAACGAAACGAGCGGTTGATTTTGCTGTTATACTATTATCAGGATATGACCATGAAAGAAATTGGGGCGACGCTGGATTTATCCGAAAGCCGCGTCAGTCAAATTCATTCCAGTATAGTTCAGCGATTGCAAATTCAGCTGTCTAAACGCAGACCGGAGTTTGCTGCATAAAAAATGATAACGCAAATCACCGGTAATTTGAGCTTACTGTACGATGACTGGGCGGGAATAGAAGTGGGAGCCTTTGTTTACGAGGTTTTTATTCCAGAATTTGCCCGCCGTCAGCTACAGGGGAAAATCGGTACACAGGTTCGATTTTATACCATCGATTATATAGAAGGAAACGCCGCTCAAGGGGGACGGTTAACCCCGCGAATTGTCGGTTTTCTTTCGCCGGCGGAACGGGAATTTTTTGAACTGTTTTGTTCTGTCGATGGCGTCGGAGTGAAAAAAGCCCTCCGCGCAATGGTCAGACCGGTTCGGGAAGTCGCCTCGGCAATTGAGGAACAGGATTCCAAATCGCTGTCTGCTTTACCGGGAATTGGTCCGGCGACGGCGGAACGAATTATCGCAAAATTAAGACGGAAAGTCCCCAAATTCGCCTTGATGATTGCCCGCGATTCCGATGCCGGAGTCGAAATTGCCTCCGATATTATCGGAGAAACCTTTGAAGCCCTGCTCACGTTAGGTCATTCTGAATCTGACGCCCGACGACTGATTGACAAAGCGTTGGAAAGTAAACATAAATTCAAAGATGTACAATCTTTGCTAATGGAAATATATCAGCAACAGCGGTAGTCAAATGCCACGAGAAACCATTATTCATAATTCGGATAACAATCCCGACGATTTCAACGATTCCGATCTTGGCTCACAAGATGATTTTGAAGAATCCGGTGATACGATCGATACCAGCAATACCGACAAGCAGAATGCAATCAGCCGAAATGCGGAAGAGGATTCTGCCCTGCGTCCTAAAAGAATGGACGAAATGATCGGACAGCGGGATGTTTACGAACGAATTAAAATTACGGTCGAAGCCGCTTTAATGCGCAAGGAACCCTTGGGGCATATTCTTTTCGACGGCCCTCCCGGACTGGGAAAAACCACCTTTGCGATGTGCATTCCAGCAGAAATGGGAGTCGATTTTCAAATCGCCTCCGGAGCTACCCTGAAAGCACCAAAAGATTTAATTCCCTACTTGACAAACGCAACAGAACGTTCAGTTTTGTTCATCGATGAAATTCATCGTATGCAAAAAGCGGTTGAGGAATTTCTCTATCCCGCCATGGAGGATTTCCGAATAGATTTAACGCTCGGTGAAGGGGTAAACGCACGTACATTAAACATGCAGTTGCGCCCCTTTACGGTTATCGGAGCCACAACGCGGGCGGGATTGCTTTCCGCTCCTTTGCGGGATAGATTCCAGATGCGCGAACATCTCGATTTTTATACCGACGAAGAATTGGCTGCAATTATCAACCGCAACGCCGCTAAACTCAACGTTGGTATCAATGCCAACGCCGCGATGGAGATCGCCCGTCGATCTCGCGGAACTCCGCGTATTGCCAACAATCGCCTCCGCTGGATTCGGGATTATGCCGTCAGCCGCGCCAACGGTTTTATCGACGAAATTGTCGAAGGCAAAGCGTTATCCATGCAAGGCGTTGATTCCCTTGGGTTGGATCCGCAAGACCGAAAATATCTGCTTACCATAGAGCGCGTATTTTCCGGCGGACCTGTCGGGGTAGAGGCGGTCGCGCATACGATGAACGTTTCACCCGATACGCTGGTTGACGAAGTTGAGCCGTTCTTATTACGCAGTGAACTAATCGTTCGCTCACGACGCGGACGAATTTTAACCGAAAAGGCGTTAATTCACTTGGAAAATTGGAAACGCCAATAGAGTTGCGGACTTTATAGGGAGCGAAAAAAAAAGACGGCGGAATGAGTTTCTCCGCCGTCAGCTTGTCTCAATTTTAATATTACACAGCAACCAGCTCTTGCTGATGCATTTCTTCCAGTTTCTGTTTTAATTCTTCCATCAAAGCAGGGGTTTGCTCTAAAAACTCCTTTGCTTTTTCACGCCCTTGACCTAAAGGCGCGTCGTTGTATCGGAACCAGGCGCCGGATTTAACAACGATCTTTTTGTCCACGCACATATCGAGAATATCGCCGGAATAACTAATACCGTTGGAGTGCATCATATCGAACTCGGTCGATTGGAAGGGCGGGGCAATTTTGTTTTTGACTACTTTAGCCTTAACACGCTGTCCGACAATATTTTCTCCGTCTTTTAACTGAGCAATTCGACGAACTTCAATTCGACAGGTACAATAAAATTTTAACGCGCGGCCGCCGGGCGTTGTCTCGGGGGAACCAAACATCACGCCGA
>CAYZMZ010000485.1:0-2577 GCA_964479655.1 uncultured Planctomycetaceae bacterium | reverse complement strand
TATTGCCACCGTTTTGATTTCGCTGCTGTAAGATAAAACTCTCTGTTTTATCGATTCTGGCGAAATAAACGGCTGTTTTATGACAGTACAAGCCGGAAAGTTTCAAGTGAACAAGTATAAAGCGTCTAACGAATGACGTGCTTCCAATCCTGCTGCCCCCCCATTTACCTCGATGAGGTTAGAACTTCCATGAAAAATCAATCCGTAGTATGTTTGTGCTTGCTGACGTTGTTTGCAGTCGTTTTTTGTAATATCAATGGAGCGGAAGAACCCATTCCGTCGCTTAAAGAACGATATAAGCCGATGTTTAAAATCGGAACGGCGTTTTCGGAGTATCTGCTTCAAGCTCCTACGACAGAATTTGTTAAGCAGCAGTTTAACAGTTTAACTCCAGAAAACTGCATGAAGCCTGACGCGCTCTATCGCGGCGAGGGAAAATATGATTTTCAAGGAGCCGATGCGCTGGTCGATTTTGCGCAAGCAAACGGCTTGGCAGTTCGCGGGCATACACTCGTTTGGCATAGTCAAACTCCGCGGCAGTTTTTTCTGGACGAACAGGGGAATCGGCTGGATAAAACCGCTCTGTATGCTCGTCTGGAAAAATATATGACCGCTGTTTTAACTCATTTTAAGGGGAAAATTTACTGTTGGGATGTTGTCAACGAGGCTCTTGCCGACGGCGGAGAGGGAATCTACCGAACGAATAGTCCGTGGTTTGAAATTTGCGGCAAGGAATTTATCGGCGAAGCGTTTCGCATGGCGCATCGAATCGACCCGGATATCAAACTCATTTACAACGATTATAATTTAATCGATTCCGCTAAACGAAAACGGGCGATTGCGATGCTTAAAGACCTCAAGGCCGCCGGAGTTCCTATTGACGGCGTGGGGATGCAGGCTCATTGGAGCGCAGATTCATTCAATCCGCAGGATTTACAGGATAGTATAGACGATTTTGCGCAGTTGGGACTGGAAGTACAAATTACGGAATTGGATTTAAGCGTATACTCGATATATCACGGTCCCGACAACGAAAAACGGAATCAAGCGATGGCACCGAAACAATATACAGAGGAAATAGCTCAATTGCAGGCGCAACAGTATGCGCGGATATTCGAAGTCCTTCGGCGCAACAGCGACCGCGTGTCTTCCGTAACGTTTTGGGGCGTTTCCGATAAATTTACGTGGTTAAATTTTTTCCCTTGTCCAGGACGTAAAGATTATCCCCTGTTATTTGATTCTGAATTTCACCCGAAAAAAGCGTTTTATCGAGTTATGGATTTTTGAGCGGCGTCTTGTTGCTGTCCCCCTTGCTTTGAAGATAAATCGACAAACTGTTTATCGTAAAACTACGCGATTTTTTCTATCAACGTTGTTATTTTAGTCAGAATAATTTGGCGCAATTCATTTTTTGTCGATTGGTAAGAAATGAAACGGCGGGTTTACGAAATACGAGCCGGAATTTTTCAATTGGAACCGGTTTGATTATAACGGTTGTATTGATTGTATCGACAAATCGCGAAATATTAATTATTCTTGCCAGCGATAGGTTGTCGATATTGATTCTTCTTGACCTATAATATTAATATTATATTATATGAGGAGGAATTATATATGACCAGAACCTATAGCGCATTGTGTGGAATAATTCTGATGTCGATAACCGTATTTTTGGGGTTGTCGTTGGTCAGTTATTGTCCTGCGGATACCTTTGTTGGAGTCTATTATCCGAAAAACGACGTGGTTGCCAATCCGTGCGGCGTTTTGGGAGCTATAGCGGCGGAATATATATTTTATTATTTGGGCTGGGGAGCATATGTATTGCTTTTATCGATGGCTATATACACGTTTTTTGTGATTGGTCGTCAGGAGATAGATCATTATATCGTCCGGGCGATGGGGTGGTGGCTTGGACTGATTGGTATTCTGATTTGTTTTTCTCTGCTTTTTTCTTCGGGCGGCGTTTCTTCCTTGCCGTACGGTCCAGGCGGATTATTTGGAGCGAAAATAACGTCTTTGCTGACGGGGCAATTTGCCTTCGGCGGCTCGATGATAATTGGCGTTAGTTTGATTATTTCCGGCTTTTTGATGTGTGCGGATAATCTGTTTTTTGCGATTTTAACGGCGTTGATAGTCAATCCGGTTGTTAAATTGTATCGTCAATGGATGACCGCAGAACCAAAATCGGTCGATTTTATTGCGGGCTTGGTTCCTGCTGGAGCGGGCGGAACAGCGGGGATTCCCGCAGCGGTAATTCCGGCTTCATCGCAAAAAAAACGGGTTGATTCCAAACTGGTTGGTCAGTCAGGTTCTGTAAATCCGGAAAACAATGCGGGAATCAAGCCTGAAATTAAAGCGGAAAAGTCTGAAAACAATGTCGTCAAGCCGGAAAACAGTACTGCCGTTAATACGGACAAGCAGATTATCAATTCGGGAAACGCCCCGGTAATTCAAACGGATAAAGGGGATAACAAGGGTTGGTTTTGGAATCGGGTAGTAAAAAGCAAGCCGGAGAATAAACCGTCTGAGCAGATTCAGTTGCCCGACAAACCGACTTCGCGCGCGAAGCCTGCTGCT
>CAYZMZ010000484.1:0-2589 GCA_964479655.1 uncultured Planctomycetaceae bacterium | reverse complement strand
AGGTCCGCCCCACATCCAGATCTGAATTACGCTTTTCGCCTTGCCGGGTTTTACACTTGATTGTTCGGGCGATTCTGCACACACGCGATTGTAAAACGAGCTGCCGATTACCGGAAGTCCAAACAATCCAACGCCCATCGTTTGAATAAAATTGCGTCTTTTCATGATATTGCTTCTTACTGATTAAATGTTTATCTTATACGGATGTTATCCTTGAAAGTTCTCTGACCTCTTATTTTAATGATGACATAGAAATTCGCTGGTATTGATCAATCCCCAAATTATATCTCGTCTGACAGGAGAACGCAGTAACTGGGTAAAGTTGGTCAGTTCAGCCTGCGTTGGATACCGGGACAGAAATTTTAGCCAGCAATCGTTACAGGTCATTTCTACTTCTCGCGAATACGGCTTGTCCTTTTTATTATGGAGTCTTTTAAAGGAACCATCCGCCAGCTTAAACGCCCATTGATTTATTTGAGTTGAATTTAACATATACATTTGTTGAGTTGCCGTAATTTCGTTATTTCTATCCGTTGTTAAACCGCTATCTCGAGTCGGGCGGCCGAACATTTCCAGAAAAGCGTTGGTAATTCCTGAATCCGGTATAGCAATAGTTTTCATTGAGGAGGGCGTAAACATAAACGGTTCGGGCACTTCGCTGGTATAGGTAATTTTAGCGTCCATCAATTCAATAAACATGTCTTGAAGTACCTCAGCCTCAATTCGTCTGACTTTATACGTCGCCAGTCGCAGTAGATTTTCAGCCTCCTTATCGCCTCCGTTTTTAAGAGTACTTTGAGGAAAAGCAGACTGTTGATACGCGCGGGAGTTCAAAATCAGTCTATACACCGCCTTCAAATCATAATTCGACTTCACCAGTTTTTCGGCTAGAGTTTCCAACAGCGGTTCCAGCTGATCGGTCTTGTCCAACGGCATTTTATCTGGCGATTCTATAATTCCCTGACCGTTAAGCCAGTACCAAATTCGATTTACAATAGCATGATTAAACGCCTTGTTTTCAGGACGAATCAGCCAATCCGCAAAGGCAATTCGCGGGTCTTGTCCAACAACAACCGCCTGTTTTGAATCATCGGGAAAGGTAAATTGAGTAACCTCAACCGGAGTTCTATCAATATATACAATTTCTTCTTTCCACTGAGCCGTCGCCTTATATTTAACACGCGAAAAGAACACAGTAAGCTGATTTCGTTTTTCTTCCGACCATAAATCTATTTGCTGTCCCATAAAAGCCGAAACCGCCGCATCGGCTAATTCCGACGCCTCTTTCCGTTCAACGGCTCGATAAAAGTTCGACGCGCCTTCTCTGAAGCACGAACCTTGTCCCAAAAGCAGTTCGCGGGCAAATTGATTATAGGGCTTATTGGATTCAACCGAATTACGAATCCATCGATAGTACGTCGCTGCCCCATGAGGCCATAAATTGATCGGAAATTCCGATTTAACCCTCAGCATATCGCACCAATGCAACGTTTGATACTCTACAAATTCGGGACAGGAAAGAAGCTGATCAATTAAAATCGCGCGTTTATCCGGATTCGTATCTTTGATAAAGTCCCGCGCCTGTTCCCGGGTTGGAATCTTACCCAACACATCGAGATAAATCCGACGTACAAAGACGCCGTCCGAACACCGCAAAGCCGGCTTAATACCCGCCGATTCCCATAAATTAAACAGAACCGTATCGATTTCGTTCAACGGCTTTGTGCCGTCGTCATATTCAAAGGCAGATAAATCGGTTTCTGACTTCTCGTCTGCCGTTTTTGACTGCGTTTCAGACCGGTTTTCTGACGGGGCTTCTGACTGCGATAAAGATAATCGGGGAATCGCCAATAACAAAATCAAAACACAAATACGGGCAAGATAATCCAATTTCCAAATACAACTACTTTTATAGGCAGACACGGAATAACTCCTTTGCTGTTTGATAAAATCGGGAACTTTTCTCTGGTTATACTCATTCCACTTGAAATTTTCCGGCTTATATTATCGCAAAACCGCCGATTCATTTCGCCTTAATCAGTAAAAAGGGAAGTTTTTATTTGTATTGCGGCAAAATCAAAACGGCGTCAATAGAAAAAATAAAGTAGCCAGAGTATAAAGCATTGGTTTTCTATATCGCCGATTGTATCAGAAATAATAATCAAATACAACAGGGGGGGAGCAGAAAACCTCACGCTTGTACGGTACTGTTTTGCGTAACCCGGTTAGCTTAAACGAATAACATGTCCCTTTCTTGCATAAAAAAACAGCAAGAAGGAAAAATTTCCCGTCTTGCTGTTTCCTGTTTCAGAACAATTCAACAGTATAACTTGATAGAATTATCCGATGAAGTACAGGTACGCCGTCAGAATCGCCGCCACGACCACAACAGACGCTACAACATCACCCCAAGACCAGCTGGCACGAGTTAAAGCACGCTCTTCTTCTGTTGTTGTTCCATACGTTAGCCCCTGAATCTTGGCGTAATCAGGTTCTTCGCTTGCGTAAGAAACGACAATCATAACAATCACGCAAACCACGAAAATCATCAAACTGTAGTACTGGAAGTAAATATTGTTGACGATCCAG
>CAYZMZ010000483.1:0-2596 GCA_964479655.1 uncultured Planctomycetaceae bacterium | reverse complement strand
ATAAGCCGGGGTCAGACAAACAATTTTCCGATCAATTCCCCGCCGATTTTATTTCCGAGGCGATAGATCAAACCCGCGGCTGGTTCTATTCGCAGTTGGCAATCAGTACAATGCTGTTTGGCGAAAAAGGGGTTTGCAATATCAATCCAGAGGACGCCGCGAAACAGTCTATCGCTTCTTCCAAAACGCATATACCGTATCCGCATCCGTTTAAAAACTGTATCGTGTTAGGCTTAATGCTTTCCGAATGGTGGGAATCGGCGGACGGAAAAGTATTCCTGTCGGCGGAAGAAGCGAAACAGGCAGGAGTTAAAGTAGATAAAAAAATCGGCAAGATGTCGAAATCGAAGCGGAATTATCCGTCTCCGCAGCGTATTTTCGATACGCTCGGCGCGGACGCTTTGCGCTGGTATTTTTACGCGAATCAAGCTCCCTGGAACTCGATTATTTACAGTACGCAGGCAATTCGTGATTCTATTCCTGAATTTTTACTTCGGCTTTGGAACGTGTACGGATTTTTTACCATTTATGCCAATATAGATGGTTTCGATCCGAAGAAAACGCCGGGACGTCCGATAGCTCAAAGAGCGGAACTAGACCGTTGGATTCTATCGGAATTAAACAGCATGATTAAAACCGTCGTAGACAAAATGGACGGCTACGATAGTTTTGCTGCCTGTACGTCGATCAGTTCTTTTGTAGACGCGCTGAGTAACTGGTATGTTCGCTCCAGTCGAGATAGATTCTGGTCTTCAGACAAACATGACGCCGATAAAATCGACGCGTACGCGACCCTGTACGAATGTTTAACAACGTTAGTTAAGGTTATTGCGCCTTTTACGCCCTTTATGGCGGAAAAGATATATCAAACACTGGTTGCGGATATTGATTCCACCGCTGAGGAATCGGTTCATTTATGCGACTATCCTGCCGCCGACCAATCGGCAATCGATTCGACGCTGTCCTTTAGAATGGGACTGGTTCGGGAAATCGTTTCTTTGGGACGCTCTGCGCGAAGTTCAGCCAAGCTGAAAGTTCGTCAGCCGCTTACCAAAGTCGAGGTTGTTTTAACGGACGATTCCAACGTTGAATGGCTGGTCAGTCACGAAAGTCTGGTTTCCGATGAACTGAACGTAAAATCAGCTGCGTATACGACAGACGCTCACGAATACATACAGTACAATATTCTGCCCGATTTGAAAAAACTGGGGCCGAAATTGGGTAAGAATCTCGGCGCGCTGCGAAACTGGCTTAAAACGGCGGATGCCAAAGCTCTGCTAGACCAAATGAAATCGAGCGGTAAAGTTTCGGTTGATCTTAACGGTAACACGGTAGATTTAACCGAAGACGAGTTACTCATTCGCCTGAACGCGAAAGACGGCTGGACGGCGGCTCAAGGAGAGTACTGTGTTGTGGTACTATCCACCGAATTGACAGACGATTTATTAGCCGAGGGGTTAGCCCGAGAAATTGTACATGCTATTCAAAATCAGCGCAAGGAATGCGGCTGCGAATATACCGACCGGATTCAAGTCGGACTGGTTTCGGAAAGTCCGGAGTTAACGGCTGCGATTGGTCAGTTTAATAATTATATCAAGTCTGAAACGCTGTGCACGCAGCTATCCGACTCCGCTTTGGAGGGCGTTGACCCGGTTGAAGTTAAAATGGACGGCAAGCCGGCCTTGCTGTACTTGAAAAAATAGAGCGTCATTCGCCAACCGTTATGCGGTTGGCGGCGGAGCAGCCCTCATATATCCTGCTCAAGAAACAACAAAAGCCCGTTTTTCAACGGGCGTATACTGGTTCCATTTGACTTTTTCCGGTTTGAATAACAAACCGCAGTCGTTTCATTTCGCCCCAATCAATAAAACAAAGGGTTGTTTTATTCTGTTCGGGCGAAATCAAAACGACGTCATGAGAAAAAATCAAGTAGACCAAGTAGTCATAGTATAAGCAGTTGGTTATATAATCAGTGAACTGATAATATTTCTACTGGGTACTATTTCTTTACTTCAAATTCAGCGTCGATCGTATCGTCGTCGGGCTTGTCCTGTTTGGGCTGAGCGTCTTCAGCGGCGGCTTCCGGTCCCTGTCCGGCAGCACCGGCTGCGGCGGACTTTTCGTACAGTGCTTTGCTGAAGGCGTGGCTAGCTTGTTCCAATTGATCCAGGGCGGACTTGATTGCGTCGGCATCGGTTCCCTTCGCGGCTTCCTTAACCTTGTCAATCGCGCCGTTCATCGCCGTCTTGTCGGATTCGGAAATAGTCGATTCGTTTTCCTTGATCAACTTTTCCAGCTGCCATACCATGCTGTCTGCCTTGTTGCGTAACTCGGCAAACTCACGTTTCTTTTTATCGTCGGAGGCGTGAGCGTCTGCATCTCGACGCATTTTCTCGATTTCTTCGTCATTCAAGCCGGAACTTTGTTCAATGGTAACCTTTTGTTCCTTACCGGTTCCCTTGTCCTTGGCCTTGACAGAAACAATACCGTTGGCATCGATATCGAAAGTAACTTCGATCTGCGGAATTCCGCGAGGAGCCAAGGGGATTCCTTCCAAATTGAACTGACCTAGCAACCGGTTGTCCTCGGCCATCTC
>CAYZMZ010000482.1:0-2604 GCA_964479655.1 uncultured Planctomycetaceae bacterium | reverse complement strand
AGAGTGTTGTAATCCTGTTGAATCCAGGTATAGGCTCTAAGGACTATTTTGACGTTCCCGTTAGCGTTCCAGGTTGTAATCCTGTTGAATCCAGGTATAGGCTCTAAGGCTCTATGGAATGACTTTAGCTACTTTAAAACGTTGTAATCCTGTTGAATCCAGGTATAGGCTCTAAGAGGGTTTCTTAAATTTTCCACAAGATGTTGTAGCTTCTGTTTTGACTAACCACTATTTTCATCTCGCCGGTCCTATAAATTCATTTTTCTAAAGGAGGTTTGCAATTTTGGAACCTAATTTACCAAAATTAACTATATTAACCTCCGCCCGAAACTCTCTCTCGAACTCATGTATGATACTATATCACACAAAATTGCTTTTGTCAAGTGTTTTTTTAAAAAATTAATCATTTTTTAAAAATTTTTTCCCTTTCCCCCGCCGACGGACTTTCCTCCCTTTTACAAGCGAAAAAAACTTCTCGACTTCCTGCGGAAAGGAATTATACTATGACTACGTGAATTTTCCTCTTGACGTCGTTTTGATTTCGCCCAATAAGTTAGTTGAGCGAAATCTTTGTTTTACCGATTCAGGGTGAAATGAAACGACTGATTTTTGTTATGCAAACCGGAAAAAGTCAAGCGGAACCAGTATATGAGAAGCCCCCCTAAAGCCTCTCGTTGAGCTTTATTGAACGACAACAAACATTTCGTCTTGAATTTTACCGCCTGTCAATAACAGTATCTCACAACAAGGACAGGGATTAAACACGTACACACTATCGCCGGTGTTCAGACCGGGTATGAACTTGTCTTGTATTTCTTCTATCAGACTGGCTAAGAAGCGGTCTGAATGCTCGATTTTGAAAACGGAATATTGAATTCGTGCCCCGCTCTGCTCCAAAAATTTAGCAAATTTGGCGCGTTTTTTGTCGTTGGAAATATCGTAGCTGATAATTAACATTTTTCTTTCTCCCCAAGTGAAACCGAGTGCGAACAGGTCGGTTGCGGCGGCAAAAGAGGGGTTTCCAAAGCATTGGCTGCAAGAAACGGTCCGTTTGTCTGGGGCTGCGGAAAAAGTGCGAAAATCGGGTACTGGGAAATATCCTTTTGACTGACAAAAGCGCGGTAGAAATATAGCATGTACTGGAATAATACCGCCTTTTGCTCAATCAGCGGAGCGAATAAAACCGACAGGTATTGGGCACTCTTACCGGAGTTGAGACGCCATTGACCATTGTAAAGGGAAAAATCGTCCGGGGTAAACTGTCTGAGATTTAGCGCGTCCTTGATTGTCTTGTCGATGATGGGACGAAACGGTTCCATAATATCGCAAACAAGCGATTTTCTTTTGGGCGCGTCGGCATGAAGCACACCGCAGTACAAATCGAAATCGTAAATACTGAGTAAGGATTCAATAAATACAAACAAAAGCGAATACCCTAAATCCAGCATGGCATTAATTGGATCGTTTTTTTCGCGCGGTTTTCGGGCGTTCCATTTCAGATTGTTGAAATGATTTCGGAAATAAACCTGGGAAGCGGTTCCTTCGTTGCCGCGAATATCGTTTAACGTTCTGGATTCCTTTAGGTGATATTCACACTCTTCCAACAATCGAATCGCATTGAGAACGCTGGTCGATTTATCCCTTTGATGTTTTAGCAGTTCCTTTTGGTTGACAACTTTGTTGACAATTAAATGCCGCGCTAATTCAAAGGCGGGACGGGTGTACTGCAAGCGGCGAATTTTGGTGTTACCCTGATGATGTACACCGATGGTTTCCGTTTCTCTGAAAGACGAATCCAGCAGAACGATGCAAAAACGGAATTTACGTGCCTGATGAATTAACACCGTTGAAATCGAAATGCTGCCAATCAGAAATAGGACAAACAACTGCTGGCAGGGAATTTTTATTCGGACTTTTCCGTCGCTTCCGGTAACAACAACGTTCTGATTGGAAATACCGGCTTTGTCCCCCGGTTGAACAAAGACAACGGCAATTTTCTGATGCAAAAAAGTCTGAGTGTCAAGCATGGACAATTACTCCTTTGAGTAAAGAGGGAATATTTACTATGACTACTTGAAATTTCCTCTTGACGTTGTTTTGATTTCGCCCAATAAGTTGAGCGAAATCTTTGTTTTGCCGATTCAGAGCGAAATGAAACGACTGGTTTATGAAAATATAAGCCGGAAAAATTCAAGTGGAAGCCGTATAAATCAGGATTGCTCTATAGATAATAGAATCTAAAAGACCGTTTCTGACAACAAAAAATTGTACCGTTTAGAAAAAGGGCGTTGATGGAGAATACCGCGGGGGATGAGGCGTTCTATCAAACGGAAACCCCGCTGAGGTTGGGCTACCTCCCGTTGCCGAAAAGTTGGTTGGCGGTTGTTTAGGGGAATTTTACGGGAAGTCGCGAAGGGGTATGCAAGCCCGTAATGAAGGCGCTTGCGCCGTAATTAGGGATAATCTCTTGATTTTTACGGGAAGACAAGAAGACACGAAGGAACACGAAGAAGAATTATAAAGGGTGGATTTTGAATACCGCTTAACTCCAACCGCTACGCGGTTGGGGACGTATTTTTTGTTCGTTCTTTTCCGTGTGTTTCA
>CAYZMZ010000481.1:0-2607 GCA_964479655.1 uncultured Planctomycetaceae bacterium | reverse complement strand
CGAACGTAATTCCCTGCTTTCAAGTGTGGAATTTATGGAAAAACCGACGATTACGCAATGAACATGCGCTTTGAGTTTCGCTTCACTATCCCAACGGAAAGTTCGATACGCAAAATCAATGTAAACGCCGGACTCAAAAAGCGGTTTCCAAAGATTGGCAACCTGCTCCCCCTGCGTAATTGAATTCGTCGATACAAGGCCGCAACGTATTTGTGTTCCGGCAATCAGATCGGCGCATTTTTTATACCAACAGGACACATAATCGATATTACCAACGTTCTTCCAATCTTTGCCAAAAATATTAATAACGTCTTCTTTTTGCTCCCCGCTCATAAGCCTAGCCCCCACAAACGGCGGGTTGCCCATAATATAGTTGAGCTTTTCTTTCGGAACGACGCTTTCCCAGTCAATCTGGAGCGCGTTTGTCTCGATAATGTTTACGTAAGTTTTCAAAGGAAAAAAGTCCAATGGCTGTCCGACCAAATCCTCTGTCTCTTTGTTCATCTGCGCTTCCGCGATCCATAGTGCGGTTCGGGCAACGGCGACCGCGAAATCGTTTATTTCGATTCCGTAAAACTGATATATCGAAATTTTTACCGGGGTAAGTTGTCCGCCGAAACTGCGCCCTTTTCCAACCTCCAATACCCTCAAAGCCTCGTTTTCAAGACGGCGCAAGGAGAGAAACGTTTCTGTCAGGAAGTTTCCGGAACCGCAGGCGGGGTCAAGGAACGTCAACGAGGCTAGCTTGTCGATGAAGCTGCGAAGCTCATTGGCGCGAACTTTTATCTGCTTTTTGTCTAATATATTCGTCAGCTCTTTTTTAAGGTCATTCAGAAACAGCGGATCAATCACTTTATGAATATTTTCGATTGATGTATAGTGCATTCCCCCGCTGCGTCGTGTTTCCGGGTTTAGCGTACTTTCAAATACCCCGCCGAAAATTGTCGGACTGATACCGGACCAGTCAAATTTTTCGGAACAGTCGGTAAGCAACAGATTTACGATTTCTGGATTGAACCGGGGAATTTCGATATCTTCCTTGGCGAATAATCCTCCGTCAATATAGGGGAAAGCGGCAAGCTTATCATCCAAGTACGGATCGCGGTCGGCAAGCGGAGTATCCAATATTTTGAAAAGGTTGATGATTGCCTGTCTTACCTCGCCAACGGGATACAGCGTCAAATAATCATGGAACTGACTCCGTTTTCCTAGCAATCCAGCGTCTTCTGCATATAAACAAAAGACTATTCGTACACATAAAATATTTAGACTTTTTAGGGTTCTTTCGTCTTGAGGATCGTGATATTCTCGAAGCAGAGCGTCGTATAACCTCCCGACCAGTTCCCCCGCCTGGATAGAAATCTCTGTTTCTTTTTGAATATGAATATCCCCGGAATTGATCAGAAAAGATAACCGATAATATTCTGTTTCCAGGTCGTTCAATAAAATAGAAACGGGATCTCCTTGCGGTTTCTCCATATCATAGATTAAAAATTCCCGGAAGTTACACGTTACAACCCAACGGGGATGTTGGGAATAGGATAGCTCGGAGATATACCGCTTAGCCTGCTGAAACGGGGTTAACAGCGAACCGTCTGACTGCTTGATGGGCTGAAGAAGGTCTT
Organism: uncultured Planctomycetaceae bacterium; assembly: GCA_964479655.1. Classification (GTDB taxonomy): domain Bacteria; phylum Planctomycetota; class Planctomycetia; order Pirellulales; family Thermoguttaceae; genus RUG11551. Next base: position 982 of record CAYZMZ010000481.1, on the reverse strand, counting down.
TGTTACTGCCTTTTTGTTCAATAAGAACGCGCGTAGATGCAATGTATGCGTCGATAAAGCTGGTATGCTCTAACTGAACCCGATTTTCAAAAGATATATACTTTTCCGGCGATTCAATTCCCAGCACGTCCCGGAGCAGGGAAAGCCAAAACGGTTGGGATTCACCTTTTTCATAGCCCTTTGATTTCCATGTTTCGATAAACTGTTTCGCCGCTTTTCGCTGTTGAACGTCAGTTAGCATTGTATTAAATCCTTTTTGTAACTGTATTTTATCGGATCTTCCGGTAATTTGTTACCTGAACCACGTTAGGGTTTGAAAAGACAGGGGGTTTCTATTATAACAGTAAAATCATAAATCCTAAAAATAGAAAGAATCCCACGTCAGCAAGCATTATACACTCAACTCAAGGATTTTGCAACTACCCGTTGAACAAACCAGCAAAAAGAAACGGAAAAAACTCTTGTATTTGTCATTTTATTTTAGGAGCACGTGATTTTTTTCGACGCCGTTTTGATTCCTGGGGTAGCGAAATCAAAACGGCATCGATGAAAAAATCATGCAGTTATAGTATAGTACCGCAACCGGTATATGTAATACCTGACTTGCACAGACCGGTGAGAAATTAGAACGGACAGATGTGTACAAACAGTACCCCCATCGACTTGATGGGGGCGCGTTTTCGTCGCCCTTTCTCTATCAAACGCTTCGCGGCTTGCGGCGTTTTGAAGGCTGTTCGCTCCATTTTTTTGTCATGATTTCAAAAACTTCCGGCGATTCATAGCGGATTATTTTACCGTCTTTGTCTTCTTCCGGCATTGGACCAATTAAGCCTTTGAATGTGGGTAATCCACGAATATCCAAGTCAATACTGCAATCGTCCTGTCCAATTTTCATGTGATGCAGTTGCATCTGTTCAGCGGCATCATAATCATGAATAATGTAGCTGCCATCAGCCCCGCGGGTAACAACCCGGTAAGTATG
>CAYZMZ010000480.1:0-2608 GCA_964479655.1 uncultured Planctomycetaceae bacterium | reverse complement strand
GCAGATTGCATTGCGTCATTTCCGAACTTACGGACGATGGACGTTGGATTTCCAAGCCAAGTTTTTGGCGGGGATAAATAACCAAACCGTTCTGCAAAATGGCGAATTAGGTTCTGCGCTGGATAAATCCTATCAGACCTTTACCACCAGAACGGACGACGGCGATACGGTAACCTACACGAAGAGCTATTACGAATATCTTGGCTTGCAAGGGTATCCGGGCTATCCCAGTACGACGTCGTTTACGTTCAACCATCGAGGGACCGCAACGGTCTTCTCACCGATGATAGAATTTCGATTCAATGCCAAATTGCAGTTGACGCAACTGGTGAATTTGCGAATGGGCTGGACGGGAATGTATATCGGCAACATCGCCCGGGCAGCGGAAATGGTTAATTACGATATTCCCGGAACTTCCAACGCGATGGGAATCAACATGAGCAAAAATGATGGAGACAGTTTTGTTCATGGGTTTACGATTGGTCTTGAGGTCAATCGTTAGTTATACAGGTACCGCTTGACTTTTTCCGGTTTGAATAACAACCCCCCGTCGTTTCATTCCGCCGTAATCAGTAAAACCAACCGTTGTATTATCCAGTTGGGGCGAAATCAAAACGATGCTAAGAGAAAAAATCAAGCGCCCTCATTAAAACTCCTGTTAGAGAGTGATGTCCAAAAAGCCGGGAAGCGAATACCTTCCCGGTTTTTTTCTATGCCCCTAACCTGAATCCGCTTACTACTGTTTAGTCTTTATCACAGCAGCCGGATTGATCGGTCGATTGAGGGGATTTTTTGTGATGTGTATGGCAGCTTTGATCGGTGCAGTCTTCAGCAGAATGCTCCATATGAGACGTTTCTTCGGTCGGGGCTGACATAGAATCACAGCAGGATTTCTTGTTCAGTTCTTTGTCTTTGTTTTTTTCCGAGGTTTTATCTTTTGTGCAACAGCTCATTGTAGTTCCTTTATTTGAAAAATAAAAAAATAGGTAAATCTCTTAAACGAAAGAGATTTCAACAACGCTTTTATTGTACTTTCCCGGTCAAGCCGCCGGAGAGGAACAGGAGCGGGGTTAATTATTTCCGGCAGCGCGGGCGATTCCGGCGGCACCGATATAGCCAGCGTCGCCGCCGAGTTGGGCGTATTCTATGGCGGTATTTTCCGATAGAACTTTGTACGCTCCTTCGGTCACGATTTGCTGTACTTTTGCCTTGAAGGCGCGTCCGAGTTCCGTTTCGTTTTTGCCGAACGTCATGGCACCGCCGATAAGGATGCATTCGGGGTCTATGGTGTGCATCAGATTGATCATGCCGACGCCCAAATAGCGGGCGGCGTCCATGATAATTTCGTAAGCGACTGAATCGCCTTGAGCGGCTTGATCTCCTACCAGTTTAGCGTCCAAGGCGCAGCCGTGAGCGATTTTTTCCGCCACGGAGGTCTGTTTTCCGGCATCAATCGCCTCTTTGATCCGTTTAATTACGGATGTAGCTGAAACGTAGGCTTCTAAATGTCCGGGTTTCCCGCAGCCGCAAACGCGCGCCCCGGGGTGCAGATCGATCAGGGTATGACCGTATTCCCCGCCGTGAGAATGGGCTCCGGAGAGAATAACGTTGTTGATAATAATTCCGCAGCCCAAGCCCGTGCCCAGGGTCAGCATGATCATGCTGTTATAGTCGCGTCCGGAACCGATCCAGTACTCGCCGTAGGCGGCTGCGTCTGCGTCGTTGGCAAAAATAACTGGAAGTCCGCATGCCGCCGAGACTTTATCTCGAATGGGGAAATAATTCCAGCCGGGCAGATTGGCGGGAACCATTAATCGTCCGCCTGGAATATCCATCGTTCCCGCCGACGCCAAGCCAACCGCTTTTACCTGCTGCTTGCTCAGCCCGGCTTTTTTGATTACGTCCAGAACCGATTTACCGATACGAATCGCCGCCGATTCCGGTCCTTCAGGAACGCGCGTTGGAATGCTCAACTGGGCAATTGTCAATCCCATTTCGTCTACAACGCCGAATTTGGTGTTCGTACCGCCTAAATCTATACCTACAAAAAAGGGAGCTGTCCCCTTCGGATTACGCTGTTCTGAATCTGACATAATACAGTAAAATGGATTTTTATACGAAATCTACTTGATTTTTCCTTTTGACGCCGTTTTTATTTCGCCGCCGGAGAAATCGCCTCCCCGTTTTACGGATAAAGTCGAAATGAAACGTTTGAGGCCTGTTATTCAAGCCGGAAAATTTCAAGTGGAATCCAGTATAAGATGAATAAAATAATATCGAATAAGGTATTCGACGGTTTTTGGGGGAGTTATACTATGACTACGTGAGTTTTTCACTTGACGTCGTTTTGATTTCGCCCATCAGAATCAAACAACCCTTTATTTGATCAATTGGGGCGAAATGAAACGACTGCGGTTATTATTCAAACCGGAAAAAGTCAAGTGGAATCAGTATATACTATGATTCCAGTATATACTATGGCTCCCCCAATGACGAGTATACTCTGTTTATTCCATTTTGCAAGAGGGCATCAGGGGGGGATTGGGGATTGGAGCGTATTCAAACGAAAAGGGTTTAGTCCGATTTTTTCCCGCTCGGTAATAAAACC
>CAYZMZ010000479.1:0-2618 GCA_964479655.1 uncultured Planctomycetaceae bacterium | reverse complement strand
GAATTTGGGATTTATTGCTTGATCGGGAAGTCCGTAAATTTGGAGATTTCGGCTGTTGCGTTCCGCCCTTCGGACAGTACTCCGTTGCAGCTTTCAGTACAAAATTCCGATTCCAGCAAGAAGAATGTAGTACCCAATCCGCAAAAATTTGAGGCGATATATAATCAAGCTCTTCTTTTTCTAAACGGCGGTCATCCGCAGGAAGCTATCGAAAAGTTTGTCGAATCGGTACCGTATAACCCCGCGGCGGTTGAACCGGCTTTTATTATAGCGATGTACTGTGTTTTCAATCTTCAGAATCCGCAGGAAGCGGAAAAACAATTTAATTCCGCATTAAAGATTAGTCCTGATAATCCGGTACTAATGCACAATTTAGCATTGGTTAAAATTCAGCTTAAACAGTACGATCAGGCGATTGAATTATGGGAAAAAGCCGCTGCGGCAAAAACGCAATCCAGTATTCTTAAACAAAATATCGGTCGATTTAACCAACTGATAGGTAAGAAGAATCTCAATGCCGATAATCAGGTTAAATTTCAAACCATGCTAGACAGTATTGCAGGCGATAAAAAATCATATAATCCGCAGCGAGGCTGGATGTACATGCGTTTAACCGGCGTTTTAATGTCAGACCCGATTTTTCCCAAGCTGTTCAGTTTTTACGATAGCAACGGAAACGTGATGGGAACGGCTTACGAAGACAACAGAGAACCGATAAAATAAGGTACTTTTATTGAATTAAGGCGAGAGCTTGCTCCCGTTCTTACCCTATAGCGATTCGTCGGGTGTACGTGGAAACTTGCTCCCGCCGGGTTGCGTCGTTTTGTAGAGGATTTCGCTTCGTCCTGTTGGGGCGGCATACTTGCTGCCCCCGAATAACCACCTTCCCTTTTTCGACATCGGGCGGAAGTATTCGAAAATGATAACATGGCGGTGCGATCATTTTATTCCATTTTAAATTTACCCCTTTTTGAACGAAAGACCGTATTATGTTTTCCAATACGAAAATTCTTCCCTTTTCTTTTATCGTCTTAATTTTATTCTCCGTTGCTTTTACTGGAACAAATGTTGCGTATTCGGACGAAAACACCACAACGGGGGCAACTTCAGCCGCACCCCGGATTCAAACCAATCCGTTGATTTGGAGCGACGTGCCTGATACGTCTGTTTTACGCGTTGGGAATGTCTATTATATCAGTTCGACAACCATGCACTTGTCTCCTGGACTTCCCATTTTTTATTCAACGGATTTAATAAATTGGCGTTTAGCCAGTTATGCGCATGGAAACTTGGCTCAAACAGACGGTTTGAATCTGGAGAACGGACGCAGCGAGTACGGCGCGGGGTCATGGGCAAGCAGTCTGCGGTATCATCGGGGTAAGTTTTATGTGTCCACCTTTGCCAGCTCAACGGGGCGTACCCATATTTTTATAACGGACGATCCGAAATCCGGACGCTGGGAAGAACGGTCGTTCGCGCCGGCACTTCATGACGGATCGCTGTTTTTTGACGATGATAATCGTGTTTACATGGTATACGGAAATCACAATATACGGTTAATCGAATTGAAATCAGACTGTTCCGGCATATTACCTGGCGGAATCGATCAGGTTATTATTCCCGAAGTCAGCAAGGGGGCGGGAGGAAAAGTCGGACTGGGTGCAGAAGGTTCACAAATGTTTAAAGTTAATGGCAAATATTATTTGTTCAATATAACCTGGCCTCAGGGCGATATGCGTACCGAACTCGTTTCTTGTGCCGATTCGCTTACCGGAACTTATCAAACCCGGGTTTGTTTGCATGATCGCGGGATTGCACAGGGCGGAATATTTGATACTCCCGACGGAAAATGGCTGGCAATTATGTTTCGCGATACCTCAGCGGTAGGACGGATTCCCTATATCATGCCCGTTGAATGGAAGGACGGCTGGCCGATTTTGGGCGTTCAAGGCGTCGTTCCCGATACTATGAATTTACCCGCACGGAAATCCGACATTCCGGAAATAGTCGATTCCGATGATTTCAATGCTCCCGTTTTGAAATCGGTTTGGCAATGGAATCATAATCCAGATTTGAACAATTGTTCCCTGACCGACAGACCGGGATTTTTACGATTGCGTACCCAACGGATTGATAACGATCTGGTTAACGCTAAAAATACCCTGACGCAGAGGACGTTTGGACCGGTCTGCTGTGGAACGGTTCAGTTAGACGTTTCCGGACTGAAAGAAGGAGATTACGCCGGACTATGCGTTCTGCAAAAGTATTATGCCTTTATCGGAATCAAGGCTGAGGGAACAAAAAGACATGTAGTTCAGGTTACCTTTTCTCCCGACAAAGACAAGCGGAATGAAACGGTTATCGCCACACTTGAACAAAATCAGGAGAAGGTTTTTTTACGAATCGATTGCGATTTTTAGCAACAGCGCGACCTGGCGTATTTATCGTACAGTATCGACGGTCAGAATTGGAATCCGGCGGGAACTCCGTTTAAGATGATTTATACGCTTCCTCATTTTATGGGCTATCGATACGGATTATTCCATTTTTCCACCCAGCAAGCGGGCGGGGACGCGGATTTCGATTCGTTTCGCATCGATTCCCGCATACAAATGGAT
>CAYZMZ010000478.1:0-2642 GCA_964479655.1 uncultured Planctomycetaceae bacterium | reverse complement strand
GAATCCGAATTTAACGCCGTCTACGCCCCATTTTTTATAAGTTCTGAACGTATCGTCAAGTGAATAGTTCTCCAGTTCTCTATGATTGCAGTACAGGAAGAATTTCTGACCGTGATCATGAGCGTATTTAATCGCGCCGAGTAAATCCCGGTTTCCGTCAATTTGGGTGGGATGATCGGGAATTTTGTCGTATTCGTTTCCGTTCCAGCCGGTATCCCAATGAACGAATTGATAGTTGTTTGCGGCGTTGTAATCAACGATTTTATCGGAATTAGGCCGCTGAGAAGAGGTATTTCTCCACACTTTTCCAACGGTAATAAACGAGGTGTCTTTTATCGCGCACGGATCATTTAAATTTTGAAGAATGTACGCTTGTTCAATAAATCTGCCGGGATTCTCCGCCGCCATAATTACGCGCCAGGAGGTAGAAAACGTGATTTGAGAATCGTTTGCCGTTTGGGAGCCATTTGTTTTCAAAACAGAAACGGTACCTTTTCGGAAGTCGGCTTGGAGCGTTCCCGGTTTTTTCGCAACCGGATTGAGAATCATCGGAGCGTATTGTTCCAGCGATCCTGCTTCGGCAATCGCGGCGTAGAGTTTGTTTTTTTGGATTTCGACAATCAATCCCGGCGGGGTATGGGCGGCTTTGCTGAGCGGTCGGAGGTCGTAGGCGTCCTGCGGATTGGAAGTATAGCAGCACAAATAATTCTCAGGAAAAACGAATTGAGTTTTTTCGGACCGAATATTGAAATCGCTATTTACGGGCAGAATATATCGGAAAGCGGCTCCCTCGTTAAAGACGCGAAATTCGATTTTCATCTTTTGGGATTCCGATTTAAGGGCAATTATCGTGTCGTTATAACGGTCAGGGTAAACGTCTTTGAATCCATGAATTGGCTTCCAGGTAGAATCGTGAGATGTATTGGCAACCGATTCAACCGTCCAATTCTCGTTTTTGACTTCTTCGGATGGGGTATTGATTACAACGCCCAGCGGGGAATCGGATAAAATCGGTTGCTTCTGATAATCGAAACGATAAACCGGTTGTCCCGATTTTATATCGAAAATAATAACCTGTTTGCCGTCGGGGGAGGTAACTTGAATGGGTTCTGCTTGGGCATACGTGAGCGAAAACAGAATGGACAACAAAAGAAAGACGTGTTTTTTTGCCATTGCTTTTTTTGGGGGCAGGGGGGTGGGCAGGAATAAAATATCAACTACAAAATTTTATTATACAATACCGAAAGATTAAATTCAATAGTATACAGATATATTTTTAAGAAAAAATTTTTTGACGCGCGGGGTCTGCCGGTTTGCATTTGATGCGGTTGACAAACCCCGTAATTGCGTTTGAGTTCGCGCTCTGCAATAACTCTCGTCAAAGGAAGTTTCGGCGGAAAGGTACTTGCACCGACCGTTGAAACGGGGGATTATCTTTTTGATCGATAACAGAAACAGGGAACTGCGTGATTCGGATTGAGCAGCAGCCGGAAACCGGGAACTGCGTGGTTCGGAGTTTCTAATTCGGCATCGTTCGCTGCGTCGTTACCCAAAAGAAAGGAGCGCCATTTTCGTCCATGCGAAATTCCGCCTTGAGCTTGTTGGAAGAAAGTGATTTCTGCATTAAATATAGGTAGCTCATCTTGCGTCCCGGTAAATTTACCAGGGAGGTATCTATATCTATACCGAATCGCGCCATGGAATTAAAATCGTAAAGAAATGGAACTTCAACTCGATCTGAAATAGACGCCAGGACTTTTCTAACGGAGGTATTATTGATATTTACCGGAATCGCCTGTAAAATATCGGGAATAACCTCCGATTCTCGCTGAGCGACTTTTATTCCAATCGGCCACGGTTTTACGTCCTTCGCGCTGGAAACAACCGAATACTGCAATTTATCCCGTTCGTCCTGATACGGAACCAACGACAATCCCGCCGGACGCAAGAGGTAGGCTAAAACCGTTCCTTTTGCCATTTGGGATAAATCTTCGTCAATCGGATCCAAGGCGTTAAGCTGTTTTATTTGACTTGAAGACAACGCCAAGCGGGAAGATAATCCTTTGGCGCACTGCTGAATAACTTCCAACGGTAACATTCCAGCCGTTGTTTCGCCGCCAACCGGCTGCTTCAGGTCGTTGAGAAGAACGTCCATAGCAGGCTTTGAAAGTCCAAAATCGCCCTGTTGAGGCGCGTTTTCCGCATTCTGCTTCGCCTTCATTTTAGCGGGAAGGTCTTTAATCCATCCGGCTAACCCTTGAGCGTCTGAATAGGCAAACCGCTGACCGTCCGGCATAACAATAGAGCCGGAGGCGTCCATAGACCCCGTAACTCGCCAGATTGGCGATTCTTGAGTACCTGTTTGAGCGATAGTAATTACGTCGCCCGGTCTTTGACGTCTAATTGAAACGCTTGGCGACCCGGTTTGAGCCAGCGCGCGCCCCCAGGTATGCGGAATTTCCATCGAAACGTTATCATTCATAATAATATCGACTACAACCGTATCTGCCAGACAAACTGGAGAAAACAGCAACAGCAGTAACAACAACGTTCGTTTTACCATTTCAGTATCAAATACCTTCGCTTTAAAAAACCTTTGCTTTAAAATCTCTTTCGTTTTAAAATATCGTCTGCTTGAGAAT
>CAYZMZ010000477.1:0-2657 GCA_964479655.1 uncultured Planctomycetaceae bacterium | reverse complement strand
TCGTTAAAACACGACGCGGAGTATTTTTTGGGAAATTCCGATTTCAAAGCCGTCGTAACCGTACCGGCGTATTTTAACGATGCACAGCGTCAAGCAACGCTTAACGCAGCGGAAATCGCCCAGTTAGACGTAGTTCGACTTATCAACGAGCCGACCGCCGCGTCTATTGCTTACGGATTTCACGAATCTGACGAATCCAAAAATTTACTGATTGTCGATTTAGGCGGAGGAACCTTTGACGTTTCGGCTGTCGAAATGTTCGAGGGCGTGGTAGACGTTCGCGCCTCGTTTGGCGATAGTTTTTTAGGCGGTGAGGATTTTACTCACGTGATTGCCGCCGAGGCGTTAAAATCCATCGGACTTAAATTTGAGGAAACGGAATTTAAGTATCCTTTGATGATTTCGCGCTTAAAATTCGAGTGCGAAAAGGCAAAAATCGCGATTTCCAAGGCGGATAACGCGATTATCCGAATCCCCAATCAAGACGGCGGATTTGCCGATTCGTCCTCCAAGGAAAATACGTTTGTAATCTGGCGAGAACAGTTTGAAGGGCTATCCGCCGAATTGCTGGAAAGACTGAAAAATCCGATTTCCCGCGTTATGACCGATGCCGCCTGGAATAATTCCGAGGTAGACGAAATTATTCTTGTCGGCGGTTCAACGCGCATGCCGATGGTACAAAATTTAATTCAGGATTCCTTCGGAATCGCCCCTCAATGCCGTATCAATCCAGACGAGGCGGTCGCCTTGGGAGCGGCTATTCAAGGGGGATTGTTTGAAAATAATCGCGCCCTAAAAGATATGGCGGTTACCGATATCGCCCCCTTTACTTTGGGAGTAGATGTCAGCAAAGAATTTGGACAAACCATCAAGTCCGGCTACATGCTCCCGATTATAGAACGGAATCGAAAGATTCCCTCCAGTCAGGTCAAACGCGTATCAACTGTATATCCAGATCAAAAAGAAATCTGTATAAAAATATATCAAGGCGAAGCCCGAAAAACAGAACAGTGCACGTTTTTAGGCGAGTTTAACGTCGATAATATTCCGCCGGGAGAAACGGGTCAGCAAATCGATATTCGTTTCAGTTACGACTTAAACGGCGTTTTGGAAGTTGAGGCGACTATTGTTGCCACCGACCAAAAAACGCAGCATGTTATCACCTCTCGCACGCGCGGACTAACCCGAAGCGAAATTGCCGAAAGTATTCAGCGATTGCATGAATTAAAGCCCTCGCCGCGCGATAAAGCCGCTTGGACGGCGTTATTAAAACAGGCAGAACGGCAGTATGAGCAGTCAACTCCGGCGGAGCGCGATATTTTAAGTCCTTTGATGGATTTATTTGAAAACTGTATTATGATGGGAGATAAAGAGCAAACCAATATTGCCGCCGCTCATCTGCGCAGTTTTTTGGAAAACGGAATCGACTTGCTGGACGATGACGACGATGACGACGATAACGATGATGACGACAAAGATTAATCCTGTGTAATTTTGTACAACGATGTCGTTCAGTCCTACAGGGCTTTTTTGTCCAGATCTCTTTTGTCCTGTAGGGCAGCGGTTGAACTACCACCCGTTTCCGAAAATAGGTTATCGTTGTACGGGGCGACTTTACGGGAAGGCGCGAAGGCACGAAGTATCACGAAGAAGGAACCCGGAAAAACCAACCGAGTACCGCCAACTTCCTCGTTTTGTTGTCGTTCTTGGGAAAAGCTTTTTAATTTCTATCTCCGTATAACGGCGGACGAAAACCGTCCGCCCCTTCTAGCCGTCTCAAAAAGGCTATATTTCCTTTTAGATCAATTTTTGTTCAGTAGCTGGTAATCCGCCGCTCGTTTAACAAAATAGAATATACTGATTCCACTTGAAATTTTCCGGTTTATAATTTTATAAACCAGTCGTTTCATTTCGCCCCCCTCAACAAAATAAAGGGGGTGTTTTATTCCTGTTTGAACGAAATCAAAACGACATCAAGAGAAAAAATCACGTAGTCATAGTATAACGATTCGTCCGCCTTCAATTTTAAACGGTTCCGTCTGAATCGTATTAACTCCCGGTTTAACAAACGGGGTTATATCCAACAAGTACGGAGCACCGATAAATCCGCCGGCATCGGTATTATTGACGTGAACTCGGGCTGCAGGCTCGCCTTCAACTCGATCGGCGGCATAAAATACACGCTGATTAGACTTAACTTCAGGCAACGTAAAACGTCCTTGAGATACAACCGCGCAGTCAAACGGACTACGGGTTTTATTGTTGCTACGCCCAGAGGCGGACACAACTCCCCACGGAGCGCAACCGTTCTTACCAAGATTCTGAACAGATGCCCAGTTCGTCTTGTCGTTCGAGGTCAGCCAGGTATGGGAGGTATCACCGAAGAACACCTCTCCCGATTCCAGCTCGATTTTCCACGCGCCCAGCAGTCCCGCCGGACCGGGAAGCGTATTGACGCCCTTGACCAGCAGTTCGTTTTCGCCCGGTTTGAAGTACTGTTTCAAATCGGATTTTTTGGGAGATTTTTTGTTGGTGCTCAAAGCGGGAAAATCGCGGGAAAATTTTCAAATAAATATGTGAAACAAGATGGTAGAAGAAAAAAAGTTTTGATGGATAAAAATAAAGATGGGCGTGGAAAAACTCTTGAGTGATTTAAA
>CAYZMZ010000476.1:0-2669 GCA_964479655.1 uncultured Planctomycetaceae bacterium | reverse complement strand
ACCACTCGGAAACTCCTAAAGGAGTAAAGACCTCGAATCAAGCGGTATTCTATAATCGAATAGCGTTTGCGGCGGCAAATATGCCCCCCAACAGAACGAAAACGGGACGGTATTCTCAATCTACCCTTTTAATTCTTCTTCGTGAACTTCGTGCCTTCGCGTCTTCCCGTAAAATTCTTCCCTTTACCCTGCCAACCAATTTTTTGGCAACCGGAGGCAGCCCAACAGGGAACCCCTCGCCCCGGGGTCATGTCTTAGAGATATTCAACCTACAACCCGCTGAAATTTTAAGGACGGGAAGCGGCGAGAATAATTCGTGAGTACTTATCCCGATACAGGCAAAAGACCAAAGAGGTTTTTGCGAATCCAATTGATTATTTTTGCGCCCCCCTTTTCATCTGATTAAAAGATGTTAAAATAAGTAGCGAAGTTGGTGATTGATCAGAAGGTTTTGTCGTGTTGACGGACCTTCTGTCTTTCATCATTTTTTTACGAATTTTTTTGAAACGATCCCTTTGGGATGGTTCTGTTAATAAAAAATTGAGTTCCCGTGGCCTAATGGATATGGCGTCGCCCTCCGGAGGCGAAGATTATGGGTTCGAGTCCCGTCGGGAATATTTTCTAACTCGTTAATAAACATGAAGTTATAGAGTTTTCACTTAGTGCGTAAATTCATGTTTTATCCCCCCTGAAATCGCGTTTGTTCCCCTTTTTTCGACCAAGCATGTGGAGATAGCCGATATAGTGTTCCCGATAACAAAAAGAATCCACCTACCTCCTTGTAAATATTATCGTAAAAATTCATGACACCTAAAATATCCGTAATTATCCCTGTTTATAACGTCGAGAGCTATCTACGCCAATGTTTGGATTCTGTTGTCAATCAGACTATGCGTGAAATAGAAATAATCTGTGTCAATGATGGTTCAACGGACAGCAGCGGAAGAATTTTAGATGAATATGCCGCCAGGGACGACCGTTTTGTAATTATCAACCAGGAAAATGCGGGGCAATCAGTAGCTCGAAACAAAGGAATCCGACTGGCAAAGGGAGAATACATTGTTTTTTTGGATTCAGACGACTGGTTTGATGTAACTTTATGTGAAAAAGCATACAATAGGGCAAAAGAATCCAACGCCGATATTGTTTCATTTGGTTTTGATTGCGTGCGGGGTACCGAACATACCCCCCTGACCATGGAATATTTAGACAGTCATTCACTAAAAAACGTTCTTTTACGATTAAAAAATCGAAATTCTTTCTGGAATGTTATTTGGGATCAATTGTACAGGACAACTTTTTTACGTGATAATCAAATCTATTTTTTAGAAGGAATTATTTTTGAAGACAATCATTTTGGGTACAAATGTTCTTTTCTCACCTCCAAGATTGTTTTATTACCTGAAAGTTTGTATAATTACAGATGGGGTAATGGATACGCTACAGATCCGAAACAGATCGAAAAGAAGATTCGCTATGTGGAAACCTATAATGCTATGGTTGACGATTTTCAATCAATGAACGCATCAACAGAGGTAATGTACTTTTTGTTACAGAATAAATTAGAACATCTACGATTCACTTATTGTCGTTTTTCACGTGCCCTGCGGCGCAAATTTCAAATAATCATAAAAAGCGGACAGTTACCCTGCGAACTCGAACTTATTCGTACCAACCAATTGGATATTTCTCCCTGCACAAGGCAATTTTTTCTTTCGATCTATGGTAATTTCAGGGAACGTACCGTTGCATCATTAAAGCTATTGAAGTATAACTTGGCGGATTGGTTAGCGAAGAAACTGTTTCTTCATTCAGATTGGTTACAGCAATTTCCCCACATCAATCAGGGGTTAGCCAACCAGATAGCGGGCAATGATAGTTATTGGAAAGAGCAAATAGCTATTCAGAAACAGCACCTTCTTGAATTACAAAAGCAACTTAAGGATTAGTATCAATAAATAATCCGCTAACAAATACTGCGCAATTGCGGATTGACAAAAATTCGGGATTATTATACCAGAGAGAACCTGGCGGCTTGATCGGTAAGCTTAAAACGGGCTGTTGCATAAAACGCAACAACCACCGGGAAAACTGCGGTGGTTGTTTGCGGAATCGGCAATAGGGTATTGCCATAGGTTACCTTATCGTCTGTTTTAGTGCCCATTCAACTTCGTCGTCAAACGCCTTGAGTTCTTCGGGGGCGGTGATAAAGTTGCGGAAACCGTGCTTCCCGTTTAACTTGAACAGTATTTCGTCTATTTTCCGTGCGTTTTCTAAAACCTTTTTAGGAGCGTCTGTCCTGATTACACACTCTCTGGGAAAGGGTAAACACCAACCACATATTTCTCCAAAATCATATTTATCGCATGCTTCATCATATTCTTTATCTAGGGTCTCGCGTGTTTTATCCATATTTCAATAACCTCCTTTGCGAATGGTTTTGGGTTGTTCGACATAAAAGACGCCGCGGATTCAGCCAGCATTTCTTTCCAATTAGTCCGTCCGTATTTTGATAGAACTCCCATCCCTTGTTTTGTTTGTTTACGTATCAATTCCTGTAATTTTCTTTCCATTTCTTTGACGAAACTATCGTAGGGAACGGCTCCTTTATCTATTATATAACTTGCAAGGCTATGCCCCAACTCATGGCTGATAACTCCATATTCGCT
>CAYZMZ010000475.1:0-2678 GCA_964479655.1 uncultured Planctomycetaceae bacterium | reverse complement strand
CCGTCCCAAACGTTCAGCGTTGCTCCAGAGGCAATGTTTAATTTGGAGTAATTTTCGCTCCAATTCTGTGAAGAGTACCCTCCGTTGATAAACGTACCCTCCTGAATATCGATTAAAGAATTAGCGTCCAAGGCAATTTTGATGGTTGAATTGCCTTTATCTCCTATCATGGAAATTGTTCCCGCACCCGTCTTGATAATATTACCGGAACCGGAAATAGTAACGCCTTGATCGGCTGTTCCAGAACAAATACCGTTGGCATAATTATGTGTCGTGTTGGTATTATTGGTGTTGAAAGTTAGCGTGGATTTGGTTGTTTCATTGCTTTCTAATGCAATGTTTAACTGTTGTGTATTGTGCGGTACCGTTTTGACAAAAGTTAGTCCCGCTCCCGCGTTTACTGTGGCAGTGCCGGTAACGTTTATCGCAGGCGTAGAACTTTGGTTGGTTCCAGTAACCGTGAGGACGGCGTTATTGGAAATAATTAAATTGCCCGAGACGGTAGTATCTGTTGTCCAGTTGGTATTCTCTGTAATATTAACATCCTGTGCGAGGACGAATCCATTAAGACACAAAGTCCAAGAAAGAGAGATTGCACACAAAGCCGATAACACACTATAACGTTTAATATTCATAGTTATCCTTCATAAAACTCTGAATAAAGGGAAATGGAAACATTAGTATTCCGCCGGAAATATCGGTAATAGCGATATTTCCTATAACTGCTTGAAAAAGCTCATCGGAAGGGGAATAAAACCTCCGACTGTTATATATGTTACTCCTCCGCATACGGGGAGTTATATTTTATACCTTTAATTTACAACTTGCAGGGGGATGACGGTTACGTTTCCCCCCGACAATATAGCCCTCCAGCAACGCGCGGGAAGCAACTGTTCTCCCGAAAAATCGAAACAAACTCTAAAACCATACCTTATTATTATAGTCTCAGTTATCCAGTTTGTCAAGTAATAATACAGAAAAGAGAGATATTTTTTGGAAAAAACTTCAAGAAACAGAGAAAAAACCTCAAATTTAATACAAATTATAACTGATAAACTTGGTGTTTTGGGAAGAATAAAAAATTCTTTGGTCCGAAAGCCTGTTGTAAAATTCGTCAAATCCAAGGAATCATTTTTGATATTTTGAGTATTTTGCTGATTTTTGATTTTCCCCCCTTGAATTAATATTCCGCTTTTGTTATAACTTTAAATATTAATTGCGGAAATAGTAATGTCCGTCTATGATTTATCATTCCCATAATACAAGGAATAAAGATTATGAAACTAAGAATTGTATCGTTGTTTTTGTTGGCGGGGTTGTTTATCGCAACGAACCCGGTGCTAGGAGAAACGCCGTCGTGTCAATCGCTGTCCAATGAGTATTTATCCCGCCGTTTTGAGGTGCAATCGGGTGTTTTACGAACGGTTCAGATCGAAAATAAACGTGCGAAGCAGACTTGGACGGTATCCAATGCGTTGGAGTTTCGGGTGCGGATTTCCAACGGAACGCAGTGTGAACAAGAAGATACATGGCTTTCCAGTGCGGATTTTCAATGCGTGGAGCAAAAAGCCTATTCGTTGCCCAATCAGACGGGTAACGGTCTGTTATACGTATTAAAAAACCAGGCGAATCAACTGACGGTTTTCGTTCGATATGAACTCGCTGCGAAAGATTTTTTCATGCGGAAATGGCTGGAAATCGAATCGGATAGACCGATTACGCTGGAATACGTGGAAGTAGAATCTATTCCAGCCGAAGATGCGTTACAAATCTATACTGCTAAACAAATAAATTCTTTCGGACCGTGGCGTCCGGGTCTGGGACAGCCGCTTTATACTACCCAATCCGCCACGTTTTGGGGTGTTGAATTTCCCGCTGCCAGTAACACGGTAGAAAACCAGGTTCTTCAATGCGCCTATCAATGGGGCGGTCAGCTTGTTCCCCATAAAGTGTACAAATCATATTCTTCCGTGATGGGAGTGGGCGATGATCCCGCCTATATTTCCGATACGTTTTTAGAATATATTGATCAGATTCGTATTCGCCCCGCACGCCTTCAGGTTCAATATAACAGCTGGTTTGATTACGGAGGTTCCGTTAGCCGCGAGCTTTTTATTGGCAGTACCGCCAAGATTGATCAGGAATTAGTTCAAAAGCGGCATTGTCCGCCCTTGAATGCGTATGTTATCGATGACGGCTGGCAGCGCAATGGACAAGTAACCGAATCGGCTTGGCCGGTCAATAATAAATTTGATTCGGATTTTGCTACGACTCGAAAGCAGGTTCAGCGGCTTAAATCTACGTTGGGATTATGGTTAAGTCCCGGTTGCTTTTTCGGATCGAAAGGGATGGTCAAAGAATACCGCGAAAAGGGTTTTGAAGCCCTGTCCTTATCGATGTCCTTATGCGGTCCTAAATACATGGATTTACTGGAAAAACGGGTTCTGGAATTAACGAGCTTGGGAATCAGCTATTTTAAGTTTGACGGGCTGTTTGGGCATTTGTATGTCAGGGATTTCGAACTCAACGGTCGTGGTTGTCCGGCAATGCCGCAACTGAATACCCAAAAACTATCTGCCAACAACAAAGAACTCAACGATTCCAAATATGACGAATTGAAAATCTATTATTTGGTTGCGGGTACCGAAAGATTGATTCCGATTTTCCAGAAAATGAAT
>CAYZMZ010000474.1:0-2692 GCA_964479655.1 uncultured Planctomycetaceae bacterium | reverse complement strand
ACATAGATTCCGCCGTTCGACAAAGCCGTTACTCCCGTCAATGTTAGCGATCCGTCATTTACTGTAGTTGTTCCTGTGTACGTATTTGTCCCGGAAAGCGTGAGAGTACCCGTACCGGTTTTTGTCAGATCGCCGCTGCCGGAAATAACGCCCAAGAAAGTAACCGGGTTAGCGCTATCAACGGCGTATTCTACCGTTCCTGTATTGATAGCCAGACCGATGGCACTTTGCGATGATTGTGCTGATTTGCCCACTAATTTTAACGTTCCGTCTCCTGTTTTGGTAATGGTAGAACCGGCGGTTTCAGCTGCAAAGTAGCCATCTACATTCAGAGTGCTATACGCTCCAACATTTACCGTAAGAGCGTGTGTATTTAAGTTGATTACCTTGCCGGTAGAAGTCCAGTTAAACACTGCCAAATTTTCTTCCGTTCCCGCAGAAACTGACACCGTACCGCCATCACTTCCAAGAGAAAAATCTGTGTTGTTTTTGTTGGTAAACGATCCCCCGCTGACTGTTCCGTCCAAATTATAAGTAAGAAAATTACCCGAAACAGATTCGTCAGACCCCGTAGATTCCACTTCCGCACTTCCTGTTACGGTATACGTTGCCTGCGCATAGGCGCAATTGACCCGTGACAGTACAACTATAAAGAATGCCAGTACCGGAACTATCTGTAAAGTAGAGTTTCGCTTACATTTTGAACTGTTTGACCCTTGCGGATTAACAAAATCCATGAAATCCACTAAACGCATTATACACACCCTTTCGGAACGAAAAACCTTATTATATTCTATACCTTGGCATATGCCAAATTTCCCCGGAATGGATTAGACTTTTTAATTTTTTGGGAAAATTCTCAACTTTTTTGTGTAATAAGGAAATATATGCCCCGGTTTTTTCTCTTTTTAGAATGACCGCCGTCCGATTAAATGCGGTGTGAAAAGCGGAAAAACCTATATTCTGTTGATATATTCTACCACAAGATTGTCTTTAATGCAAGTGTTTTTTAAAATAATCAGTAAAAAAAGTAAAAAAAGTAATATTTATCATTAATTGGTATAATTTCATCGCGGCAAATTTGGGAAAGGTAATCTCAAGTACTTCCGGCTTAGTATGATGCAGTGTGATGCAGACAATGAATCGGAATTGCCCGCTTTAAGGAGTACCTCCGCCCGTGTCATGTTGTTTTGACATTCTGTTCTACGAGCCAGAGCGCGAACCGAATTTACCGCCGGAATTAGCAATCCAACAAGGATACTAACGATTACTATCGCTGCCAATAATTCTATTAGCGTAAAACCGCGGAGGGCGTTTTCGTTAGGATGAAGGACGGACGACACGTTATGTTAAAGTACTTTTCTGTGTGTTTCACGCACGACTATGAATATTCAACCGAGATGCGGTTGGGGAACGGGAGCAAGTTGCCTTTTTTGAAAGCGTCAGCAAACTTGACGAACTCCAAACCCGCATACCAAACGGCTGCCGCCTAACAGAACGATGGGAATGGAGCGTTTTGTCAAATAAGCAAAATATATCCAAAGGGGGATTGTACTATGAATACGCGATTTCTTCTTGACGTCGTTTTGATTTCGCCCCCAGAATCAAATAATCCTTTATTTTACCGATTAAGGCGAAATGAAACGACTGATGTTTGTTGTGCAAACCGAAAAAAGTCTAAGTGGAACCAGTATACGAGTTCCCATCCCCCGTTGGAACTTCATTGCGTTATCGCCGCAATGAAGGTTGGAGTTACACGATTAGGACAATCACTGCGCAGTTGTTCCATCAGGATATTTGCTGGTTGTATTATCTTTCCATTCTGAAGACCAAGTAACCATGTTAGTGCAATTGTCTGCAATAACAGGAGCCCCATCGTCTTTGGCTGACATGTATTGGTAAACCAAGGGGAGAATCAACTCGTTGATGAACTTTACACTTCCATCAGCAAATTGGGCGTTGCAACCTCCCGGATGGAATGAATAGGGGTAAAAACCGGTATTGGTAATATTGAGTAATCTACCCGTGCCATAATCAGCTCCAGCAGCAGTATTGCCGGTTGAATCATTTACTACTTTCCAGCCGTAGCCAGCCGTTGCAGCGGTAGTAGGAGTATCCGTAACCGATGAATCGGAGAACCAGCACCAATAAGTTGAATAGGTATTTCTAGGCGGCATAGCATTTATTCCAGCAGGATTGGAGCAGCCGGAAACCCACGCGAATTTACTGGTGTCGCTAGAACTTAACGCCCCAGTTTTTTTACCCAGCCAATATATGTTGGGCAGTCCAGCGTGTTCATGGTAGTTGATTGTATTAGACGCTCCATCGGTATAGGAATCGATGGGCACTAAAGCATCTTGCGCTCCTTCCAATGCTGGTGTATAACTGTTTCCATCGTTAGTAGCAACACAGCGATGAATCGTTGCATAATCTGATACTCCGCCGGTATAAGTTCCTGCTGCGGAATTTCCCTGACCTGTATCAACGGTAACCGTTCGTTTTTTGCCGCCCGGTGCAGAAGGACATGACAAGCACGGAGGAGGTGTTAAACGAAAACGATCGTTTGCGGTATCTCCAATAGTTACATCTGAATGGTATAAATTCAGAATATTTTCTGCTTCCATGTATGGCAACAGTTTGACAAAATTAGGTTTTGTTGTTGCGGAGGTACCTTGATGGTTGGCAGGAAATC
>CAYZMZ010000473.1:0-2694 GCA_964479655.1 uncultured Planctomycetaceae bacterium | reverse complement strand
ACAAAGAGACTCAGGTAATCGTACCATAAAATGGTAAATTTGTGAAGGGATAGAGAATTTTTTTCTTCCCCGTTGCCCGCCTAGTGGAATTATGATACTATTCTAATCCCGCTTGAGTTTCCTGAATTACAACATTCCCCGTTCAGAGTAATATGTTTCGACGTGTCCGAAGCCCCCTTTTGGATACGTTATTGTTGTCAATTCAAGGAAAAACTCGCCTGATTGGAATATAAAAAACCGGAGAAAGACCGTGCCTGTAAATAAGAAACTGGATCAATATACAGCCAAAGAATTGGCTCAAATGGCGAAAAGCCATGGAGTTCAAGGCTGGTATGAAATGTCCAAAAACACCTTGATAGACGCCTTGATAGCTATGACTTCAACTAAAAATAATCGCCGTTCCAACGCAAATACGCCCGTTGATACAGAAGCAGTCGCCGAATCAAAGAAATCCCAATCCGGTGCCAAAACAGCGGCGGGCGTTGATAAATCAAAATCATCTGGTTGTATCAAAAATACCGCCGAATCACCCAAAATCGCATCGAAATCAACCGCAACCCCCAAAGCGAAAAGCTCTTCCAGGCGCACTCGAACCGCCCCTTCAGAGCCGGAACTTTCAGCTCGTCAAATAGCGGCCTGCAATACAGACTTTTCTTTTAACGAAGCGGGGTTAACCGGCAGTTCTGTTCCGGTTCCCGGCACGCCTGGAGCCCCCGGTTTTACGCCGCCGGCGATGCTGCGAAAAATGACGCAAAAATCGACGGTTATGGACTTAAACAGCGATTTAGCTAAAAACTCCGAATCAGACCGTAAATTCGCCGATCAAATGAAAGAAGCGGAAGACAGTTTGATTTTGACGGCTCGAGACGCCTATTGGATTCACGTTTGCTGGAACGTTCGACAGCGTACTCGGGACCGCGTCAGAGCGGCGTTGGGTTCCGATTGGCATTACGCTAAACCCGCGTTACGACTGTTTGAAGTCCGTCCGAACGACGGTTTTAATTCTCGCCGGGCGTTACGAAATATCGAGATTTTACCCAAGGCGGGCAATTGGTTTATCGATATTGACGGCGTTCCTGCCAGTTATCAGGTAGAAATAGGGTATATTACCGAACGGGGTAAGTTTTTTACCGTTTTAACCAGCAACATAATCGCCTCTCCTGCTGCGGATACAGCCAAGGGTTTTGATGCGGGCTTTGAAAACGAAGATGTTATGGACGAGTACGAGCAAAAAATGAACTTCCGTACCTCTACTCCAACCGAAGAAGCCATTCATGTTCGTCAGATGATTGACGACCAGCGGCGGAAGCAGGGGGCGGCGGCGTTTGCCAAGTCCGCCAAAATGGACAGAATGCCCGATTTCGACGACAAGGGATTTCCGTTCCATATAGATGCCAAGGCGTTAATTCATGGTAAAACGTTACCCGGTGCTCATATTACAGTTCGCGGCTATCCAATTATCGTCGATGAAGACGGCGAATTTTTAATGCGGGTAGAATTACCGGACCGGCGTCAGATATTCCCTATTGTCGCTTCCAGCGGAGATGGGATTCAGCAGCGAACGATTGTACTGTCTTTAGAACGAATCACGCGATTTTTAGAGCCGGTTTACTGCGCTTTAGACGATTACAGTTCCGATTATTGATCTGAATGCACCCCGTAATTTCCCAATGAATACATGCGATTTGTTTATCGATATTCCCCGCCAAGGCGTGTGGAACATGGCGTTTGACGAAATGCTTTTGCAGTCTGGCAAGCCGATACTGCGGCTATACCAATGGAGTCAGCCAACGGTTTCTTTGGGATATTTTCAGCAGCCGGAATTAAATCCGCTGGACTGCGCCACCGTCCGACGAACTACCGGCGGCGGAGCAATTGTTCACGATAATGAACTAACGTACAGCATGGTTTTTCCAGCAGATTCCTCGCCTTTTCAAATGGGACCTGATTTGTACGGGCTGGTTCACGATTCTTTGATTTCCGCTTTGAAAACGTTTGGAGTTACCGCGCAAAAAGCGCATGAAGATCCGCCCCTGCGAGAAAAGGACAAACCGTATTTATGCTTTCAGCGTCGAAGTCGGTTTGATATTGTTATTGTCGATTCTCAAGGCGTATCGCACAAGGTTGTTGGTTCCGCCCAGAGAAGAACGCAGCAAGCGGTTTTACAGCATGGCAGTATTTTACTGAATCGTTCTGACCGATGGCCCGAACTGCGGGGAATCAATGATTTAGCGGAGCTTCCGGAGCCGATTACGGTTTCCCGGCTTGAACAAGCGTGGCTTCCCATTTTAGCCGCCTCCTTAGAGGTACAATTCCATACCATTTGTTATTCAGACTGCGCCGACGAAAACGCTGTCAATCGAATTATCGAGGAAAAATACGGAAATCCGAACTGGAAACGGGGATAATCGGCGGGAAAAGGCACGCGTTCCCCTTAAGGGCACTTCTATTAAATCAATTTCGCGTCCAGCAGGTTCTTTTTTCCGCCTGTTTTAGGTCGAAAAGACCACCCATATCGCCAAATATTGGGTCTTTTCTCCCTTTTACAGGCGAAAAAAACTCCGCCGCTGGTCACTGAAAGCATTTAATAGAAGTACCTTTAATTTTTTCTTCCCCTATTATTTTATTACGTTACATTTTATAGTCAATTAATTCAATATTTTCTTGAATTATGCCGATATAATAAATATGGCA
>CAYZMZ010000472.1:2224-2698 GCA_964479655.1 uncultured Planctomycetaceae bacterium | reverse complement strand
ACTCGGAAATCGAGAACACCCTACGCGCGCGGCCTCGCCTTGAGCGCCTGGAGTATGTCCAGGTGGATGAGCGCAATTTCAAAAGCAAATCGGATATGCTCGCACTGGGCGTAACCTGGAATACAAAATAAAGAACAATATACAAAGAGGGCAAAGAATATCTTTGCGGAACGTACTGTTGAGTTCATTTATCTCCTGCCTTTATGGGCGTAAGAGGGTGCTGTTCGTTGTAAATCCGTAACCAGGATTCATATTGCGGCTCTCCCGGTCTGAAGGTAAACGAAGTATCGGGTAACGGCTTACCTTTGCTGTTTTTGGAATGAGCGCGAACAATCAGCACTCCTTCGCCTCGATGAATTATTGTATAAGGAAGTTCTTCCATTGTAATAGCCATATCTGGTACGATTACGTGAATTTTGTTCTCTATATAGTATTTATACTATGACTACGTGATTTTCCGTTCGACGCTGTTTT
>CAYZMZ010000472.1:0-2214 GCA_964479655.1 uncultured Planctomycetaceae bacterium | reverse complement strand
CCAAATGAGATGAACTTATTTTTACATCTTGTCGATTCGGATGAAACAAAACGGTTGGTTTATAAAAACATAAGCCGGGAAATTTCAAGTGAAGTCAGCAAAACAACTGCCATTTAGAATTAATCATTCCAAAATAACGCGTTTTGACTTTGTATCTGACTTGACAATCGTCTGGCAGTTATTCGTCTGACGCTTATTTGTCTGTCACTTATTACTTAAGTGTTGTTGTAAAACTTCTTCAGCCAAGGCAAAATAATCAGCCGCTCCGTTACTTTTCGGATCGTACTGAAAAATATCCTGTCCAAAACTGGGAGCTTCGGCTAACCGGACGTTTTTTCTAATATGGGTACGGAAAATCTGCGCTTGCGACCACGGAGAATGCTGTTCATGCTGAACACGGAAAAATTCCTCGACATCTCCGGTAACTTCGGTGGTTAAACGCGAACCTCCATCGTACATACACATAACAACCCCTGATACTTTTAACTGCGGATTGAGTCTTTTGTTTATCAGTTGGATTGTTTCCAACAGCTTACTTAGTCCGTGCAACGCTAAAAAATGGGGCTGCATCGGAATAAAGGCCTCGTTGACTGCGACCAAGGCGTTAAGAGTAAGAACCCCCAACGACGGCGGACAATCGACAATAATATAATCATACTTTTCGGAATCGTCGGAAAGTTTATCGTGCAAAATCATTTCCCGACCCACAACACCTGCCAGTTCCATTTCAGCCGCCGCCAAATCCAAACTGGAGGCAATTAAATGAAAGCAGGGATTGATTATTTGACGGGCTTCGGCAAGCGGAACGTCATCCACCAAAACGTCATAAAGTGATTTACGCGATTCGGTTTCTATTCCCAAATGCAATGTTGCATGCGCCTGCGGATCCATATCGATAAGCAGGACTTTTTTCCCTGCTTGCGATAACGCCGCACTGAGATTGACCGATGTTGTTGTTTTACCAACGCCGCCCTTTTGATTCATTATTGCAATCGAACGCATTATATCGTATTTTCCTTATTTGTCAACCGTTTAGGTCAGTAAGTCTTTTCCAATTTTTTCGACTATTGTCTTCTAACCTCTTGGAGTATATCAGATTTTATCATTCATAGCAACGTCAATTTGACCATTTTTTTGAATTTCAAAATTAAGAAAATTAAAACTGATAATTTATTCTAATTATAATGTCTGGCAAATTCCTTTGCTGTTACTATTGACTAAATCCGATTATAAGGATATAATGCTAGTATTATGAGTGCCCCAAAATCCATTTCTGACTCTTGGTCTATAAAATTAACCCTGATTACGGTAACAACGGCGTTATGCCTGCTGTTTGCCGTGATTTACGGCTATTTATATAACCGGTGGCAACAGTCTAATTTACCTGATAAATATATTAGAATTGTTCTGTCTGGACCGTCAGAAATTGAGCTACAGGGTACAAATTTATTTACCTTGCAGACAAAAACGCTCAACGGCGAGCCGATTTCAGCCCACGTAAATTTCGTTCTGCGGGATTCTAGTAACTCTCCTTTCTTAAATTATCAGGAAAATTCCGACGAAAATGGACAGCTAACAATTTCTATCGACGGCAGTAAAATTATGCCGGAATACTCAGATAGAAATAAGCGATCTTGGATTGAGTTGTATTTGGAGGTGGATTACAACGGTCAGCAGCAAACCTGCTCCATTCCGTTAAACGTCAATCCTCGTTCTGCTTGGGAGCCGAATTGGGGAAAAATGCCGATTTCCGATTTCGTTACGTCTATTTCCCAATACGATATTCGGGAAGATTCGGGACTTCAATGGGAAATGTGTCCGACAGAGGTAGAATCCGAAACGGGAATCGCTCGTCCTGAACCGCATAAAATGGATAAAATTCGATTTTTTCCTGAAGGAGGACGGGTTATTGCTGACTTGGAGAATCGCGTTTATCTTTGGATTCGTCCGACAAATACGTCTGAAACGCCTCGGGGAATTATCGTCGATGAAAATAACGCCCTATGCGGTCGAGTCGATTTCAATCCAATGGAAAATGGATCGTTGTTTACTACAGGTAATTTTGTTTATTTTCCCAAGTATAATACGCAATACTATCTGGTTTTAACGGATAACGTGGATTCAATTAAGGATTTACCTCGTATTTCTCTTCCTTCGGCGTTGCGTTCAAGTCGATTCACGATTTCTGTTAAAAAGAACGTAATTCATTCTACA
>CAYZMZ010000471.1:0-2715 GCA_964479655.1 uncultured Planctomycetaceae bacterium | reverse complement strand
GGTATCGATATTTACAGTGTAATATTCTGTCTTATCTACAACCTTGCCTGGAGTAACAACGCTGCTGCCGGCTTCGTTGTTGGAACTATCCGTAACCGATACGGATAAAGCGGGCGCTTCCTGATCAAAAGTCATATTGAAATTGACGTTTCCGGCTTTCGCATTTTGCTGAACGCGGGCTAAATCGGTAGACGCCCAGCTGCCGTTGGTATCGGTGGCGAAATGGTAAACATATTGATCGGAAAAACCTGTTGAAGCCAGCAAATCAGCCGCCGTTCCGTGATTCCAGTCGGTCATTGGATCGTCCAGAAGAAGGGACGCCTTAACCAGGTTGACCTCGTTGGTACTGATATTGGATTGCGTATTAGCGGTATAGTTGCCCGAAGCGAAGGCGGGCATGGCATTGAGATTGTCGTCTGGTGTGGTGAACGCATCCGTATCTCCAATCAAGTAAGCAATCGCGCCGAACTTGGGGGCTGTTCCGGCGGTACCGTTCCATGAAACCGTAATACTGTATTCTTGTCCTAAAACGAGATTGGCGCACGCAAAACTGTAGGAACTCTGCAAGTCGCAGCCCGGATCAATAAGACTGATAGCGGTTTTAGAACCGTCGGCGTTGACTTTTTCTATCTTGCTGATAGAAAAACCTGACGTTGTACTTTGGAGGTTGTCTGCTCCGTACCCATTTCCATCGGGGCTGATACCGTAGATACGAATACCGGCGTAAATATCGGTTCCATCGTTGGCTGTATCGGAAGACGGTTTAACCGTTAAGACGGTAGTAGACGCGTTATCGGCATCGACGGTATAAGGAATTGCGGTGTCAAACAAGGCATTGGCAAGACCCGCATCCAGCATTTGGCGTGGTTCCAACGCTTCAAAACCCTGAGAACCATTGCGGAACAATTTCTGCGAATGTGAAGCGGATGATGTGCGAGATTTACGGTTGGGCTTGTTGGTTTTTTTCATGATTTATTAACCCATGCAAAATGGTTAAAGGACTTTTACCTCCCTCCAGCGAAACCCGCCCCCGGGCTATGACCGCTGAAGTGAAATACTTAAAAACCGGAATCCAGAATCGGTATCCTGGGCATTCCTTATATATATGCTAATACAGGCAAAAACTATACTTCGCCTTTAAATACAATTTAACTTATTTTCTTTTATCGTCCAAAGGCTTGTAAATATTCTATATTATATCTACTTTTTAGAAAATTTATATAAAATAAAGGGCAGACTTTGACGAATGTTCCTTCATATCCGAAAAAGAAAACTTTTTGTACTGCAGATATTTTGTTAGCAATAGGCGGGGAAAAGTTCCCAAATATCGATTTTTTTTGTTTTTTCTTGATTTTTTCTCCGGTCAATAGCTGGAAATGTTCGCTATTTCCGTTATAATCAGAATCAGATTGTGGGAGGTGGATTTGTCGGAAGATTGCATTTCTAACAGATTTTCGTTGAGTTAATTTGTCGGAAAGGAAGCGTTTCCCGATGATATTTTTCCAATTTTTATTGAGTAAAAAACGACGTGGCTGAAATACATAAACTATCGCAGAGTGTAATCAATAAAATCGCGGCGGGCGAGGTAATCGAGCGTCCTGCGTCTGTAGTAAAGGAATTGATGGAAAACGCGCTTGACGCCAAGGCAACGCGTATCGACGTTTACGCGGATAAAGGCGGGGACGATTTAATTCGCGTTGTGGATAACGGTTGTGGTATACCCGCTGACCAGCTACCCCTGGCTGTCGCGGCACATGCTACCAGTAAAATTAACGATGCCGATGATTTATTCCGGGTCGGAACGATGGGCTTTCGCGGCGAAGCGTTGGCCTCAATTGCCGAAATTAGTCAGTTTCGTATTAAAAGCCGAACGCCCGATTCCGTCGAAGGAGCGCAGATTGAGGTTACCGGCGGGCAAGTGGGCGAGGTGATTCCCTGCGGCTGTCCGGTCGGAACGAGTTTAGAGGTTCTGAATATATTTTGTAACACGCCAGTCCGTAAAAAATACCTCAAAAGCGTTTCAACCGAGTTCGGATACGTCAGCGAGCAATTCTATCGAATCGCGATTCCCAATCCGCAAATTGCTTTTTCCTTAACTCATAACGGCAAACAGGCGACGAATTTACCGATTTCAACCAGTTTGCAGCAAAGAATAGCCGATGTCTTCGGAAGGGAATTATCCGAAAATCTGATTTGGGTTCAGTCGAACGTCGGACAAATCAAGATTAGCGGTTACGTAGGGCACCCATCGCAAACCCGATCCAATAACAAGGCTCAATATGTATTTCTCAACGGACGATTTATTCGGGATAAATCCCTTCAGCACGCATTGCAGGAGGCATATCGGGGCTTGATTACTGTAGGACGGTACCCAATCGCGTTTTTGTTTTTGGAAATGCCGTTTGATATGGTTGATGTCAACGTTCATCCAACCAAGATGGAAGTCCGATTTCGGGATTCCACGCAACTGTATAGTCTTTTGCTGTCTTCAATCAGACAAAAATTCCTGACTTCCGATATGCGTTCGCGAGTTCATTTTCCGTCTCCTGAAAACGGCGCGAATCCCCTGAACCCGAATTACAATCAGGAATTTAACAATCCGGTTGCTGCCGACGGGGATTATTCCGATGATCCCGATGTTCCCAACCCTCCCGTTGGAGGAGCGGGGCCGGTTACAGAAATGAAAATTCCGGTAGTCAAGTGGAGTGAATTTGA
>CAYZMZ010000470.1:0-2721 GCA_964479655.1 uncultured Planctomycetaceae bacterium | reverse complement strand
CAGGAAAAATAGGGGTCAAAGTCTGCCATGATAGTATTGTAATTCTGATATATGTTATTGTGAAGCTAATAATGACGATGGCGGGAATCTTGTTTAAAGCAAAAACACGGGGTTTTGCCAGACACAAAAAACCGCTAAGGCGATCCTTTCTTATTTTGTATACCTAGAGTTTAGTTCGATTTTCAAAAAAAACAACCGAAAAAAGGAAAAAAATAAAAAATTATTGAAAAAAATACTTATAAAAAAGTAATTATTCATATTGATTTATTTAGAAAGATGGTTATACTGGAACTAATTATTAGAATGATTGTTAAATTGTCGAACGGAAAACAAAATGAAATTTGTATTAGTAGACCAAATATTAGAGTTAGTTCCCGGGGAATCCATTAAGGGCGTAAAAAACCTTGCGCTTTCCGAAGATTACCTTCAAGATCATTTCCCCGGTTTTCCGGTTATGCCCGGCGTGTTAGAATTAGAGTCAATGGTTCAGTTGTCTGCTTGGTTGCTTCGGGTTACCGACGATTTTGCCCATCCGATAGTATTTCTAAAAGAAGCCCGCAACGTCAAATACGGTCATTTTGTAAAACCGGGAGGGCAATTAATCGTAGAAGCTAAAATTCTCAAACGTGAAGGTAATTTAACAAAATTATCTGTTCAGGGAATGCTGGATGGAGACGCAATTATTTCTGCCCGCTTAACGCTGGAAAGTCGAGATTTAGATACTTCCGACCCGAAGCTAAAATTCAAGCAGCAGGAAATTATTGCCGATTATAAACAATTATACGAATTATTGACGCAAAGTTCCTCTCGGAAAAGTGAATAATATCGCTGTAAGTAACAATATAGTATCCAGTTAGGGAATCCTGGCTGGAAGAATTTGAACTGAATAATTCAGTTTAATTAATTTTTATATTTTTAATTGGAGAAATACATAATGCCCACTCAAGACGAAATTTTCCAGAAAATTCAAGAAACCTTGGTAGAAGCCCTCGGAGTTGATGACGACGAAGTAACCCCAGAAGCAACGCTAGTAGGAGACTTGGGTGCGGAATCTATCGACTTCCTTGACATCGTTTTCCGTTTGGAAAAGACTTTTGGAATTAAGATTCCCCGCGAAGAGCTTTTCCCGCAAGACATCCTGACCAATTCCGAGTACGTTTCAGACGGCAAACTCAATGAAGTTGGCTTGTCGGAACTTAAAAAGCGTATGCCCTTTGCCGATTTGGACAAATTCGCGGAAAACCCGAAAATTCAGGAATTTGGCAGTATTCTCACCGTAGGAGATATGTGCCGATTTATTGAATCCAAAATTAGTTAATTTTGATATAAATACTCATATACTAAACGAGAATATGGCAATTATCATATTGTTGTAATTGCCGTATCTTGTTGTGTATAACGACATAAATCATAAAAATTTTGATTTTATTTATTCCTTCTAACCCCCTTAAAATAAATGCGATGGTATTGGCTGGATAAATTTGAAGCGTTTCAATCGGGAGTAAAA
Source organism: uncultured Planctomycetaceae bacterium (assembly GCA_964479655.1). GTDB lineage: Bacteria > Planctomycetota > Planctomycetia > Pirellulales > Thermoguttaceae > RUG11551. The sequence continues at coordinate 1,214 of CAYZMZ010000470.1, read as the reverse complement.
TCCCAGGCAATTAAGTGTATATCGCTTGGTGAAGACCACATGCACGATCATTTTTTGCGGTATCCGGTTATGCCCCATTCTTTGGTTTTAGAAGGAATTGCTCAAACGGGTGGACTTCTAATTTGCGAGCATTACAAGTACGAAAGAAAAGTAGTGTTGGCTAAATTTAACAAAGCCGTCTTTTATGATTTAGCGTATCCTGGAGATACGCTGGTCTATCGGGCTACTGTAGAACGTTACGATCCAGACGGAACGGTTGTAACAGCCAGCAGTAAAAAGCGATTATCTTCCGGTGAAGAAATTCCCCATGCAGACGTAGAAATGCTGTTTGCCAATTTGGACGAAAGCTATGCAGACAAGGAATTTTATTCTCTGCGGGATTACCGTAATCTTATGGTTGCTTTAAGACTGTATGAAGTAGGTTTCGAGGCGGATGGCGTTACACCGCTGAAGGAACCGGAGATATTCAAACATTTAGATTATCGTCCGTAGTTTCCCTTTCATTTTTTGATTTTTATTTCAGACAATTTATCGTGGAGAAATCCAACTTATGAGAAAGCGTGTTGTTGTAACTGGAATTGGACTTGTTACCCCTTTGGGGACGGAAGTCGAAACGGTTTGGCAGAATTTAATATCTGGAAAATCGGGTGTAGGATATATTACCCGTTTTGATGCCAGCCGATTTCCCACTAAAATTGCGGCGGAAGTAAAAAACTGGGATTTATCCGATGTCGGGTTAGACCCCAAAGACTGGATTGGACACGGTCTTCATACCCAATTTGCCGTTGGTGCGGGTAAAAAAGCGGTTTTGGATTCTGGAATTTTAGACACGCCTATCAATCCGCTTCGTTTTGGTGTTTACACCGGCAGCGGGGAAGGTCAGCAAAATTTCGATAAATTTTCCAAAATGATGGCTGCCTGTCTGGACGATGAGGGCAAGGTAGACATGAAAACCTTTGTCAGCAAGGGGCTGGAATATTTAGATCCCACCGAGGAAATGGAGCAAGAGCCTAATATGCCCAGTGCTCATTTAGCCGCCTTATTTGGAGCGGAAGGTCCCAACGCAAACTGCTTAACGGCCTGCGCGGCCAGTTCTCAGTCGGTCGGCGAGGCGGTGGATATTATTCGACGCTCCGAGGCCGATATTATGCTTGCCGGCGGAACGCATTCCATGATTCATCCGTTTGGCGTTTCCGGTTTTAATTTACTTACCG
>CAYZMZ010000469.1:2505-2742 GCA_964479655.1 uncultured Planctomycetaceae bacterium | reverse complement strand
TTGAGCGGAATCGACATCTAAAACCACCGCAGGTACATGGCGTCCGTTGGGCAAAGTTCGTTTAACCGTTTTACCGATTGTTCCTGCGTACGGAGCGTGAACGGGAGAAGAAACAAACGCATCGGAAGACGCTATAACGGCGTCGGCCGTTACTATATCTTTCGCGTTGACCGTTGCCGAGCACGGGGCACCGAGATGCTGTTGAACCGACAGAAATAGTCTGCCGGGAGTAGGAAT
>CAYZMZ010000469.1:0-2495 GCA_964479655.1 uncultured Planctomycetaceae bacterium | reverse complement strand
CCTCCGGCGGATGAATACCACGGGAAAACGTATATTTTTCTGTTGTCATGGAATTATACTATCTGCGTAATGGCTTTATACTATAACTACCTGTTTTTTTCTTAACGTCGTTTTGATTTCGCCCGAACAGAATAAAACAACCCTTTGTTTTATTGATGGGGGCGAATGAAACAACCGGGGTTTGTTGTTCAAACCGGAAAAAGTCAAGTGGAACCAGTATATAATAAACCGGAAAATTTCAAAGGGGCTTTTCAAGCACCTATTCTCCTCTTGTATTTTATTTATATTGTACCCTTCATTTGTTTTAATGCAAGAGAGTATTAAGCCAACTTTTGCAAAAATTGATAGAATAAGCTGATTCAACTTGAAATTACGGCTTATGTTATCATAAACCAGCCGTCTCGGATTCCCCGTCCAACTCGGATTCCTCGCTCGGCTCGTCATACACGCCGCTATTGATAAAAAAGAGGAAATTTTGGGAGAACCGAACGTCTGATGGCTGTACTTCGTACTAAAAGTAAAGCGCGTGGTGTTCCAAAGGAACGTTCACGATTCGTTTGAGGAGTTCGCCCAGAGATTTATACTAAAACTACTTGATTTTTCCTGTCGACGCCGTTTTGATTTCGCCGCGGAAGGAATAAAAACTTCCTGTTTTACGAATTAAAGCGAAATGAAACGGTTGTTTTACGATAAAATAAGTCGGAAAATTTCAAGTGGAACCAGATCAGCGCACTTAAACCAGCAAGATTTCTCCTAAATTGGTCAACCAACACCAATTTACGTAAACTAGAATATTTAGATAAAGTACAGTAGAAGAATTATTTTTATAAGTTTCTTCTACCACCTTACATTTTATCCATAGTATGGTATAATGGGATTATTGATGGTTTCGTTTTGAAATGAATTTTATACTATGACTACTTGAATTTTCCTCTTGAGGTCGTTTTGATTTCGCCCAATAAGTTGAGCTAAATCTTTGTTTTGCCGATCAAGGCGAAATGAAACGACTGGTTTATGAAAATATAAACCGGAAAAACTCAAGTGGAAGCAGTATGAGACGTAAAAATAAATTTATTCGGCAAACCAGAACTTCATGACAATATCATCAGGTTATTTCAAACGATAATTGAATGGTACTTAATTAAAAAGATTAAGTTGTATCGCTTGAAATCCGGTGAGACGGTTTAGTATATTTAACCATAACATACATTTTATTGGAGGTACTTATGGCGTTATTTGAAATTGAAACGGAAGCTCATATCCTTATCGCGTGGGCTAATTCGGACGAAGAAGCTAAAAAGCTGATGAAAGAACATTATCCCGACGAAGAAGCCCTGCGCTGTAGTCGGCGTCCGCGCGATTTGTGGGTTATTTCCAAGTCCGCTTTGGGACTGCTAAATAAAAAACTGGATCCCAACAACGCCGCACGCGAATGTCTGGCCAAGGCCTCCGGCGACAAGGTTCACGCAATTCGATTATACATGCAGGAAACCGGCGTTGACCTCGAAAAAGCGCGTAAAATTATCGAGTCCAACATGATTATGGGCTGGTAACTTTAGACCATTTCTAAACAATCCAATTATTAAAAAAAGGATACATTTAACCATGTATCCTTTTTTTATATCTGTGCCTTTTTCTTGCAGCGACAGCCAGAAATTTCTGCCTCTGAAATAATACGGACTCTCAAAAACGCTGACTTTATACTATGACTTATCCAAGCATTTTTTCAAGCTGAATTTTCGCTTCAGCCAAGGCAGCGGGAATACCCGAGGCGTCTTTTCCGCCCGCCTGAGCCATGTCAGGACGACCGCCGCCTCCGCCTTTAACCATCGGAGCGACGGTTTTAATCCACGTAACTGCGTTTAAGCCCCGCTTAACCAACTCTTGAGAAAACGCCGCGATTAGCAGCACTTTACCGTCGTTGTCTTTTGAGGCAAACAGAATCGCACACGGCGCGGCTTTCCGGCGGATTACGTCCAATCCCTCACGCAAGCCTTCAACGCGTGCATTGGTAAACTCGTGAGCGATGTAATTCACGCCGCCAATTTTTACCGCTCGTTTGATTAATTCGTCTGCAACAAAACCGTCCGCCTTGGCGGGGATTGTCGCTTGCTTTTTCGCCTTCTTTAATTCCGTCTGCAAGGTCTCAACACGCGTTGCAACCTCTTCCAAAGGACACCGAAGCAGCGAAGACAATTGCTGGAGAATTTGAATCCGTCCTGCGCTTAAATCGATGGATTTTTGTCCTGTATAAGCGGTAATACGGCGGGTACCGGCGGATACGCTTTCTTCGGATACAATTCTGAACGATCCCGCCATAGCTGTATTTGCCAAGTGCGTTCCGCCGCATAATTCGATGGAGTAATCCCCCATTTTAACCACGCGCACCGTATCACCGTATTTTTCTCCAAACAGCGCCATGGCACCCATTTTCTTCGCTTCCGCGACGGGCATTTCCCGTACGGTGATCTCGAGCCCCGCAAGGATCGCCTCGT
>CAYZMZ010000468.1:0-2775 GCA_964479655.1 uncultured Planctomycetaceae bacterium | reverse complement strand
AGGGGATAGTAGGAAATAATTTCTAAAAAATCAAGACCAATTCCATACTTTTTTGGAAAAAATACAAGGAATAAACCTATCATTTTGAGGAATACCGTGCCCCGTTGGTAAAATGAGGGGGTTATACTATGACTAGTTAAATTTTCCTATCGACATCATTTTGATTTCACCGCAGTAAGAATAAAAACTCCCCGTTTTTTCCGCCTGGCGCGAAATGAAGAGCCTGTTTTATGGTAAAATAAGCCGGGAAATTTCAAGTGAAACCCGTATGATTAATACTTCCCCAAAAAAGAAGATTCCCCCCGTCCTTGAAAGATTCGTAATTCGTGCCATAATAAAGGGAAGAATGCTTGAATTTTCCCAATTTTCCCCGTTACAAATCAAAACGTGTTTTATCGGTTTGTACGGCTGAGCGAAAAAAACTCGTTGGATAAAAAATCCAAGTATCTCTCCGTATAATGTAGTACCTTTATTTTAACATATCATATACCATGGCAAAACTAACGTATAAAGACGCAGGTTTGGATTTAGATGTTTATAATCAGGCGATGAAACGACTTCCCGGTTTAATGGGCAAGACCACTACGCCCCGTGTGATGCAGCTTCCTCAAGGCTTCGCCGGACTGTTTCAGCTGGACTTCCAATCCCCGTTAATGCGTCGAAATTACGAAGACCCGGTTTTGGTTTCCTGTACAGACGGCGTCGGCACCAAGTTAAAAGTCGCCGTTGCGATGAATAAGCACGATACCGTCGGAATAGACCTGGTTGCCATGAGCGTCAACGACGCCATTTGCTGCGGTGCCGAGCCGCTGTTTTTCCTCGATTACGTTGCCATGGATAAAGACAATCCTCCGTTGCTGGAACAAATCGTTTCGGGAATCGCCGAAGGCTGCGTTCAGGCGGGCTGCGCTTTATTAGGCGGCGAAACCGCTATCATGCCGGATTTATACGCCGCTGGAGATTACGACTTAGCCGGTTTTTGCGTCGGCGTAGCCTCTAAAAAGAATATTATCGACGGTAAAAAAATTGCCGACGGTGACGTTGCAATCGGCGTTGCCTCAACCGGATTGCATTCCAACGGATTTTCTCTGGTTCGCAAAATCGTCTTTGAAGCCGCCGGCTTAAAAATCGATGATTACGTCGAATCGCTCGGTAAAACCGTGGGAGAAGCGTTAATCGTTCCGACTAAAATCTACGTTAAAGCCGTTAGAAAACTGCTTACCGACGACGAAGTCGCCGATTCTATTCATGGAATCGCCCATATTACCGGCGGCGGCTTGCAGGAAAACGTAGACCGTATTATTCCCCAAGGCGTTAAAGCGGTATTCAACAAAGGGTCTTGGCCCGTTCCCCCCGTATTTACCTGGCTGCAAAAACTGGGTGAAGTGGAAGACGCTGAAATGGCACGCGTTTTCAACTGCGGTTTAGGACTGGTGGTTATCGTTAAGCCGGAAGCCGTCCAAAAAGTTCAAGAGTTGCTCTTGGCCGCCGATTGCGAAAACTGGATTATCGGCAAGATGGAATAATCGCCCTGCCCTTTATAACATGTCTGAAATACCCGAAGTATGGACTGTCGGACGATTGCTTAAATGGACGGCGGATTATTTCGCCAGTCATAAAGTCGATACGCCCCGTCTGGACGCTGAAATTCTACTGACAAAAGTACTGAATTGTTCTCGGGTAGATTTATACACTCAATTCGATTCCCAGCCCGAACCCGCAGTTCGGGCGGCGTTTCGGGAGCTGGTTAAAAAACGCGCCTCTGGAATGCCGACGGCGTATTTAATCGGTCAGCGGGAGTTTTTCTCTCTGAACTTTAAGGTTACTCCCGACGTTTTAATTCCCCGTCCTGAAACCGAACATTTGGTTATTGAGGTTTTAGATATTCTCAAAAACAAGGCGGCTAAACCGGCTGTTTCGTCAGATGAACCGGTTGAAACCGAAACGGACGAGGAAACCGGCGAAGAATTTATCAAGCCCAAAGCCAAGGAAAATCCCCTGCTGCAAACGTCCGTAAAAATTCTCGATATCGGTACCGGATCTGGAATTATCCCGATTTGTTTGGCGAAAAACCTGCCGCAAAGTCAGTTTGTTGCCGTTGATATTTCCGAATCGGCGTTAGAGGTCGCACGGGAAAACGCTCAAACGCATAGCGTTTTATCGCAAATAGATTTCCGCGTTTCAGACTTATTTTCCGCGATCAAGCCCGACGAAACCTTTGATTTTATCGTCAGCAATCCGCCGTATATTGGGGAATCGGAATTACCCGCCATCGACGATTCAGTAAAGAATTTCGAGCCGCACACCGCTCTTTTCAGCGGTCCGTCAGGCACGGAAATAATCGAGCGGCTAATCCAGCAATCGCCCGTCCATCTCAACGATAATTCCTATCTTATTATGGAATTAAGTCCGATAATTCATCAGTCGGTACTTTCGATTCTAAATAATCAACGTGAATTAGAATACGTCCGAACGGTTTACGACTTGGCGAAATTACCCCGCTTGGTTGTCTGCCGTCAAAAAGTTGGTTAGCGGCGTTATAGGTCGATTTTACGGGAAGGCACGAAGACACGAAGGAGCACGAAGAAGAATTACAAGGGCAGGTTTAGAATAAAGCAATGGACGGATGTATACACGGAGGTACGGCGTCCTCGCCGTTGAGCGGTCGTCCTCGGCCGCTTAACGCCATTCGATTTTGAATACCGCTTGGATTGTATTGCCCCCAACCGCGTAGCGGTTGAATATTCATAGCCGTGCGTGAAACACACGGAAAAG
>CAYZMZ010000467.1:0-2775 GCA_964479655.1 uncultured Planctomycetaceae bacterium | reverse complement strand
TTCAAATGAATAAACTGTACAGTATACGCAAGATACTTTACGCAGTATATCGGTTATTACTCAACGGTCTAATTTTTAACGGATTTAATAAAATCTTCAATGGTTTCGATTGGTCGAATTTCCTGACTCGTCTGCTGCCAGGCAGAAGGAGGACAAACCGGGGTTATCGTTTCGACAGTAAGTCTTTTGTTAATCAACTCGCTAAGCTGTTGAAGCATCTGTTGAATTTCTGTTAGGGAGGATTGTAGTCCTGTACACAAATTTCGATTTTCGGCAAGCAGAATTTCCGGCTCAATTTTTGTATGTTTTTCCTCCGATTGTTCGCAAACGGAATCGGCAGAATCAACAAATTCTGACGTATGATCGGAATTGCAATTCGTCTGATTTTCATTCAAAGACGATTCGCAAACCGCATTTTCCGGAACAAAAACGCGAGTTTCGTCCGGATTTTTCGCTTCTTCATTTTCCTGAGATTCAAACAGACCGCTGGTTGTTGCGGGGTCGGCAACCAAATCGACGCTGATTACCCGAACAATATCGTCAACAACAATTTGTTCAGATTCTTTATGAACAATCGCTTCAACGCAATGCGAAAAACCAACGTTGCTGGGCGCATGTTCCGCGTCCCAAAGCAATTGTTTAGCCTGCGGATGATTGGGATTAAAATGGAAATCGGCAAACAATCCGGTATTTTCCCGATAAACAATATTCGTAATTGAGCCAATTCGATCCCGGTAATCGCGAGGACAAGTTGGATTATCCGGCTGCGCATGATTTACGTTTACTTTCGCCCCCTCGTAAAGCGAGGCCGCCTTTTGCAATACGTCCGCCGGATACCGTCGTCCGTTACGCGAGGTCAATCCCAAAATCTTTACTCCGCGCAGCAACCCGTCTTCAGCGGCAACGCCTATCGACGGACTGCTGTCGGAATATTCCTGATAAATCTCTTGCATAATAAATTTGTATTAGGTTAAAGAAATAAAAATATCAAACAACTGTAAATATCAACATTATAAATCGTTTCGGACTTCGCCGGGATCTAAATTGTTTCGAATCGCCATTGATTTTTTTGACATAACTCCGGCATCCAAGAGAATTTTGTCTGCCTGCGTTTCCCGAAGCCGATCTCGAACCGCCAAGTTGGGAGCAACGGCATGAATTTCAATTTGCTGTAGCGTTTGTTCAGGCAGTCGACCAGCTTGAATCGCGTTTCTGATCGCTCTTTGAAACAGGGTAATATCTTCGCAGGAAAGTTCGTGTTGAAGCCGCTGAAACATTCGTACCGCCGGACCTTCAGCAACCATCGTAGAGCTATAATTTGCATTGGAGGCGTCGGAGGTAAGCATAAATTCCGGCATGACAAGCCGCGCTGCAATCGCCCGTAATTCCGCCTGCAAAACGATTACATATCGCCCGGCATCGATTGCAGAAACCGGAAATTGATAATCGATTGTCGAAGACGCATCGAGAATCGTACCGGGACCGTATCGATTGACGGACGGACCGAATCCCGGAGAGTTGTTTTCCGGCTTATCGTTGATAAATCGGTCTACAGCCGAGGCGGTTGTCGATTGATGGCGGCGTATAATTGCAATTGCCGACTGAATTTCAGCGACAACCGACATGTTTCGGAGCAATTTTTCCGCTCTAAGAAGATTCTTTCTAACCGGGAAAAACAGCGGTAAACCGCGCGGAACAATCGCGTCAACATTGGATTTTCGATGTTGAACCTGCGCGTAGGGAACGTATTGATTGTCAATCCAATATCCGTGAACCGTTTCGGCATCAAAGGGATCAAAGGAAATTCCCAGCCGTTCGGTTGCCGTATTTTCCAAATTATCTGGCGTGCGAACTCGTTCAGGATCGACAAATCGTAACCGAGTTTGTCCGTTGCTATCGGGAAAAAGCCGGATAAAAACTTCTCCGTCCCGATCCATTCGACGAACAATTTCCTGCTGACGTCGATGCCAATGATTTATCTCCAGAAATTCGTCCAGCCATAATTCGACCTGTTCGATTAATTCAGAACTTGGATTGCTATGTTTTCGCGCCGTAATTGTATATTGATGACCGCAGCCAACCAAAAAGTTAATTCGGTTTTCCAAGGCGTTTACCGCAAATTCGTTATAAAGCGATAGCTGACGGCAGACCCCGCGCACGGCGTCCAAATCTTCCTCCCGTTCGATGGGAGAACTGTTATTGGTATCGGCAAGGACAGTCCAGCGTTCGTCGTTATCAAAATAAGGCTCGTCGGGAGAAACGTAATTTGAATACAGTTCTTTTAAGGCTTCAGATATATTCATAGTAATAGTTGTAAAAGGTAAAACGGGTTATACTCAAAGTAATCAGTATAATTTCAAACGATTGCCCAGTCCGTCGGAGGAATCGGTGGAAGTCAACGCCTCGGCTGCCAGTCGAACCGCCATTTCAAGCGCGTCGGGACCGTCGTCGTGATCGCCCAGCGGAAACTGCTTCATTTGTTCAATAAGCAATTTTGTATCAGGAGTAAGTTTGAAACGAAGTCGATGTCCTGACAGGAGCGAACCGAGCGTTCGTATACGCGATTCTTTCGGCATGTTATTCTGTATCCCAGTCGGAGCGACCGGTAATCCCTGCGCTTGAAAGGCTCTTGCAAATCCGTCGGCAAGGAGCTGTTGAAATTGATTCGTTTCGATTCCAAACAGATTCGGCTTGAATACACGGTATAATTCGACTCCGTCGGCGATAATCGTTTCGACTGGACGTCGTTGAATATCGGCTTGAACGTACATAATT
>CAYZMZ010000466.1:0-2783 GCA_964479655.1 uncultured Planctomycetaceae bacterium | reverse complement strand
AGACGTACTCAATTTTAGCACTCAAATTCAAGCCCCTCTGCTAACTCAATGGGCGCAGCGGTTACTTCATGCCGTAAAACAGTACGATTTAACTAAAATGAAAAAATTACTTCTCCAATTCGATCAGCTTGCAATAGAATAAAAGCAACCTTTCCTGCGTAAATAATTTCCCGTTCCGAAAAAACTCCGGCCGAACTCGAATTTCACCGAAAATCCATCGAAACCCGAAAACTTCGGTGGATTTGCGGACTATACTGGTTCCATTTGACTTTTTCCGGTTTGAATAACAAACCGCAGTCGTTTCATTTCGCCCTAATCGATAAAACAAAGGACTGTTTGATTTTTAGGGGCGAAACCAAAACGACGTCAAGAGAAAAAAATCAATCAGTCATAGTATAATTCCAAAAAATCGGTAATCCCCCTCTTGCAATTTAATTGATTCGTGCTATATTGAGAAAATCTTTTGAGGGATATTATTCCTTAATAGATATACGCCTGAGTAGCTCAGTCGGTAGAGCAAGCGGCTGTTAACCGCTCGGTCCTAGGTTCGAGTCCTAGTTCAGGCGTTTTTTTATTTCTTGAATTAATTTCTGATTCATATTACCCTCTTGAATTACTTCTGATTTATATTATCTTTCGCGCTTTCCTCGGGTTCGCATTTTAGAATATATTCCCCCCGTCATTTTGTTTGACCATATATATATTTACGGAGGGGAACAACAGCAGGAAATTTTTGCGAAAAGACAACAGCTCAAACCGTCCGTCCAATTCGGAATCATCCAGCCGCTACTCAAACCGTCCATCCAGCCCGTCCGATTCGGAGTCATCCAGCAGTACCCCGAATCGACCGCAGTATTTTTCGGTTCCCGCTACTTTTTCCAGAAACTCGGCGAGCAAATGGCAAATACAACCAAGATTTCCAATCGTCCTAAAAGCATTAATATTGAAAATAAAATTTTAGCCGGCGAATGAAATATCCCGAAATTTTTGGTGTTGTTGGTAATTCCAAACGAGGGACCAACGCAGTTCATGGCTGTCGCGGTCGAGGTTATCGTATCAACCATTTTTTGATTTTTATCCAATCCCACCTTGCTCCAGGTTGAATCCGGCTCAACCGCCATCAAAGTCAGACAGCCGCAAAGAAAAACAAATACATACAAACTAAAATAGGATAAAACACTTCGTCGGAGTTCGTCGGAATTTTCTACCGGTACTCCCTGTAAACGAATCATCCGCACGACATTGGGCTTAAAAAAGCGTTCTATTTCTACCCGAAGGATTTTTCCTATTATTATCAAACGAATTATTTTAAATCCGCACGCGGTACTGCCCACGCAGCCGCCTATAAAAATCAGCAGTAAAATAATCGACCGGGAAAAATCATTCCAGCCATCGTAATTGTAGGTTGAAAATCCAGTCGTACTGATAATAGAAATAACCTGGAATCCGCAGTATCGAATACAATCAAAAATATTCTGAAAATCTTTTGCCCAATAACAGTATCCGGAAACCAAAACAATCGCAACAAAAATTATAGAAATATAGGCTCTAAATTCTACGTTATCAAATAATTTTTTGGGCTGGAACATAGAAACATAATACAACAAGGTAAAATTACAGGAAGAAATAAGCATAAACAGGGCAATCGTCGCTTCTATCCAGATATTATTAAAAAAACCGATAGATGTATTGCGCGTACTGAATCCGCCGGTAGCAATCGTCGCAAAACTATGACAAATAGAATCATAAAACGACATGCCTTCCAACAGCAGCAAAATCGATAATATAGCCGTCAGCCCCAAATAAACCGACAGCAACGCCAACGCGGTTTTTTGAACTCGGGCATAAGGCGATTCCTGAGGCGTATGCGGCATTTCCGTTTGCATCAACGATTTTCCCGCTGATTTTCCGCCTAAAATCGCAACCAGCAAAACCATAATTCCCAAGCCGCCTAAAAAATGAAGTTCACTGCGCCAAAACAGAATTGAACGCGGAATACACGCCTTATTTTCTACGTTGTCGATTACCGTCGCCCCAAAACCCGTTACGCCCGAAAAAGATTCAAAGATACAATCCGCTGCATTCATAACAATATTAGCACTATACGGATTGTCAGGTATTTTTTCCGACCGCTGAACATGCGCAAACAGAAAGGGCATCGCGCCCAAAATTCCTGCCAAAGCCCAGCCTAATACAACTACGGCGATTGCTTCTCGACGAAGTAACGGCTTGGTTGCCGATTGCTCGTTGGCATACTCCGTGATTTCGTACATCTTAACCGGGTCAAAGGTATCTTCCTGTTTAGAGAAACTCGGAGAATCTCCGCTACTTTGCTTTTCAGATTTACCATTGCGTCCGTAATAAAACAGAACCGCCGAAACCACGCCGCAGCACGCCATGGATTCCAGCAACGCCTTAAATCCGCGCCAATCAAAACAATCCGTTTGACCTAACAACGGAATAGTCCAAGGCACCGCCGCGATCATCGAAAGACCGAACAGCAATACTATCAGACCTAAAAATCGACAGACTCGCGAAATATTCATTTGATTATAACAGTTCCAAATATCGTTGCAACTGTTCTACGGTAATATCGGAAGCCAGCGAACAACGTCCTATTTGTTCCGGTAAAACAAAGTTTATATGCCCCTGCGCCGACTTCTTGTCTCGAAGCATGATTTCAATTGCTCTTTCTGCAGTCAATCCCGCTGGCCAAGCGGTATCCTGTCCTAAATCGGATAGAAGAGCCTGTTGACGACGAACGACTTCTGGAGAAATGCGTC
>CAYZMZ010000465.1:0-2837 GCA_964479655.1 uncultured Planctomycetaceae bacterium | reverse complement strand
AGTCCCCTGAAAAAAGCCGTCAGTCGATAGAATTATGCGATGCGATTGTTGACAAATGGGGCAATACGCCGACCGCCCCTTGGACTTTATTTTTCAGTGCCAATACCTGCTTTCAAATTAAAGACTACTTCGATTGCATGGAACGATGTCAGAAATTACAAAAACTCTATCCGCAGTCGGATCAAGCTCGCGAATCGTTAATTTTAATCGCCAACTGCCTGCTTCTAACCAATCAATATGAACAAGCCGCCCCTGCTTTCTTGGATCTGTTTAAACAGAATCCGACCCATCCCAATCGGTATCAATGGCTTATTTACGCCGCGCGATCATACGATTATATTAAAAACTACCAACAAGTTTGGACGATTTTGGCAAGTGAATTTAAAAACATGCCGTCTCCCGAATTAAAAGCTGAAGCCCTGTTTCTAACCGGGAAATCCGCATACGAGTTAAAACGATTTGCTAACGCCGAAAAAATTCTCAACTACTGCAAAACCAGCTATCCTCAATTTGATAAAATGGACTTGCTCCAATATCAGCTTGGACTAACGTATTTGCAAATCAATCAGCCGGATCAGGCAAAAGAGATGTTTGAATCCGTTTTGAAAAACTTCCCCGACAGTTCGATTATTAACGCCGCTCAATATCAGCTATCCCAAATGGATATAAAATCAGGGAATTTACAAAAATCGCTTGAATCCGCCGAGAAATTAATCGCCCTGCCCAAGGATAATCCGTTCCGCGCCCGCGCTATTATGGATTCCGCGTTTTTGCTGTTTACCAGCAATCTGTTTAACCAGGCGAAACAACGCTGTGATTTGTTTATTACCGATTACCCCCAATCCAGCGACGTAATCGAGGCCTATTATATCCGCTCTCAATGCAAAAGCCGACTGGACGATAAAAACGGGGCGTTGGAAGATATTCTCCAATCTCTTGAACTGGCAACCCAAAAAAGTCTACTGGACAAATGGCAAGTAAAACTTCTGACCGTTCAAGCCGCCTGTTATTCTCAAACCAACAATTACGATAAAACGATAGAAGTCCTGCGGACGCTTTTTGCAATCCGTAATAAAACGAATAAAAAATTGGTCGATGAAGATTCGCTGGCTTTTATGTTCGCCAACGCGCTGGCTAAAACCGATAATTTATCCAAAGCGCAGCCTTGGTATAATTACGTTTATGAAAAATTTCCGCAAAGCCGGTATCGCGCCGCCTGTACTTGGCAGTTAGGATGCTTTGCCGTCGATAAAAACGAAATCGAACAAGCGAAAAACTATTTTTCCGAGGCCGCTTCAGGAACCGATTTATCTGCCGGTGTTAAATCACGAGATAAACTAGGTTGGATTTATTTCACGGAAAATAAATTCGACAAAGCGTATGAACAGTTCGACACGCTTCTAACCGACGTTGCTTCCAACGATAACAAAATCCCCTTGGAACAGGCAGCCTCCGAAGCGGTTGCAGACGCCCGGTTTATGCGTGCTCAATGCCGATTCAATCAAAAAAAATACGATCAGGCGTTAGAATTATATCAGAATTTAACCGATGTTATTCCCGAAAATCAGGTTGCCGTTGCCCTTCACGCCGCGCAGAGTGCGATTGCTTTGGGACAATTTCCCGTTGCCCAAACTCTCCTTGACCGCGTTTTAGACGACAACAATCAGTTTAAGGAAAGTGTGGTTCAGCAATCCCGAAACTTGCTGCCCGCCGTTCAGTTTGAAGCCGCCTTAATTCTGTTTAATACCAATAAATTAGATCAGGCGCAAAAGCAATTCGAAGCGATCACCCAACAGGCGGAAAAAAGCAAGCTGGAACAGCTGCCCGACGCCGCAGTACAGGCGATCGCAAAATCCTGGTTTTATCAGGGAGAATTGGAATTTCAAAAAAAGCGGTATCGGGAAGCCATCCGACTGTACTACAACGTGATTTACGGTTACTCTCTGCCGGATATTCAAGCCGACGCCTGTTACGAAGCCGCGCGATGTTTTGAGGCGTTATCTCAATTCAAACAGGCGCAAAAACAGTACAAGCAAATTATAGAAAAATTTCCCCATAGTTCAAAGGCGGACATCGCCAGAAAAAAGATAGAATAATTTAGCCATGAAACCATTATTTTCGGTATTCGTATCAATCGTTATTTTTTCCAACCTCGCTTTTTGTCAAGACGAAACCGCGTCCGACGATACAACGGGCAATCCCGCCCCGGCTGCCAGTCCTGCCGTCAATCCGGCAGATCAAGCGTTGTCAGACTTACAAGAAGGAGATCAGCAAGTTATTCAGCAACAGCAGCAGGACGAACTCCAGAAGAAAAAAGACGCCGACGACGCGCTGGCCAACAAGCCCCAAATTCCTCCCATCAATATTTTAGACCTGATTCAAAAGGGCGGAAATTTAATGTGGGCTATCGGACTGCTTTCGGTTGTAGGATTGATGTTCGCGTTCGAACGATTTATCGCCTTGCGTCGAGGAGCGATTTTACCGCCCAAGTTGTTTACGCTTATCAACGCGCATATTCAGACAGGGAATTTTTCTCCTCAAAACGTCTGGACAATTTGTCAGCAGTACCCCTCTCCCTCAGCACGTGTAATTCAGTCTATGTTATTAAAAGTCGGACGCCCTCTTCCCGAAATTGAGGCCGCCGCTGCCGCCACCAAGCAGGAAGAAGCTACCAACATGTACAACAACGTCCGCTGGATTTCGCTGGTCGCTTCCGTTGCTCCTCTGTTAGGACTGCTCGGAACGGTTTGGGGAATGATTCAATCCTTTTATATTACCGCCAACATGGTAGGCGGCAACCGCGGCGAGATGCTAGCCAACGGTATTTACATCGCCTT
>CAYZMZ010000464.1:0-2840 GCA_964479655.1 uncultured Planctomycetaceae bacterium | reverse complement strand
AAACCAAGACCCGATGGGCGTTCATACCGGCGATTCTATTACCGTTGCTCCGGTTCAAACTTTGACAGATCGCGAATACGCCAAGCTGGTTGAAGACAGCAAAAAAATCGTCGAGGCGATGGGAATCAAGGCGGCTGGCTGCAATCTTCAGTTTGCCCAAGACCCGGTAACCGGACGTATGGTAGCAATCGAATTAAATCCGCGTGTAAGCCGTTCGTCTGCTTTGGCGTCCAAGGCAACCGGATTTCCTATTGCTAAAATCGCCGTAAAAGTAGCTATCGGATATACGTTAGATGAGCTGAAAAACGATATTACCAAAACGACTTCCGCCTGTTTTGAACCGACCATAGATTACGTTGTAATCAAAATCCCGCGCTTTGCCTTTGAAAAATTCCCCGGCGGAAACGAAACGCTGACTATTTCCATGAAATCGGTCGGTGAAGTGATGGCTATCGGTAGAACGTATTGCGAATGTCTGCAAAAGGGCATCCGTTCGATGGAAATGAAACGCTTTGCGCTGGTTAATAAGGCGGATTTAGACGTTCCTGTTACTCGCGACGAGTTGATTCGTAAAATGTCTACTCCTACCCGAGATCAAATTTTAGCCATTGCGCGTGCTTTGTACGAGGGATTCTCGGTTGATGAAATATTCAATATAACCAAAATGGATCCGTGGTGGCTGGAAAACATGAAGCTGATTACCGATAAAGATAAGCATCTTCAAACGCTCAATTTTACGGAACTGTCCTCGCAGGAAATGCGGGATGCCAAGCGAATGGGATTTTCCGATCATCGATTAGCCGAAATATTCGGAGTTTCCGAAACGGAAGTTCGGCATAGACGTTTGGATCAGGGAATAGACGCAGTTTGTAAACTGGTCGATACCTGTGCCTGTGAACATGAAGCCGTTACTCCCTATTATTACAGTACCTACGAGGGGGAAGATGAAACGCGTTCTTCCGATTCTCCCAAAGTACTTATTTTAGGCGGCGGGCCTAACAGAATAGGGCAGGGCATTGAGTTCGATTATTGCTGCTGTCATGCGGCTTTCGCGGTCAAGGAACTCGGCTACGAGGCAATTATGATGAATTGCAATCCTGAAACCGTTTCAACCGACTTCGATACTTCCGACCGGCTTTATTTTGAACCGCTTACCGTAGAAGATGTATTGGGTGTTGTGCGCCGCGAAAAACCGGTTGGTGTGATTTTGCAGTTTGGCGGACAGACGCCGTTAAATATTGCCAATCGTCTGGTTGAAGTCGGCGTTCCGGTTTTGGGAACCAGCGTAAAATCTATTGATGCCGCTGAAGACCGCAAGCTTTTTTCTGCCATTTTGCAGAAACTCAATATTCGTCAAACGCCCAATACAACGGCGGTTGAATTGGAAGATGCGATTATTAAAGCGGAAAAAATCGGGTATCCGGTTTTAATGCGTCCGAGTTTTGTGCTCGGCGGAGCGAAAATGGAAATCGTCTATTCCGAATCCGACTTGCGGGCCTACTGGTCTGAATTGCTGATCTATGCGACCAAAGCCGATGTTCAGATTGACGACGAACGTCCGATTTTAATCGATCGATTCCTGCAGGACGCCATAGAAGTTGATGTCGACTGCGTTGCCGACGGCAAAGACGTTTACGTTGCCGCTGTTATGGAGCATATAGAAGAGGCGGGGATTCATTCGGGCGATTCCGCTTGCTCGATTCCTCCTCAAACCCTTCGTCCTGAAGTAATCGCTGAGCTGAAGGAATCTACCCGGCGGATGGCGTTGGAATTAAATGTTAAGGGATTGATGAACGTTCAGTATGCTGTAAAAAATAACAGTACAGTGTACGTTTTGGAAGTCAATCCGCGTGCCAGCCGAACCGTTCCGTTTGTCTCCAAGGTTACCGGCGTTAAGCTGGCGAATATTGCGACCAAGGTTATGCTCGGTTATTCTCTGAAAGAACTCGGCTGTCTGGATTATCCGAACTTTAGTCACGTCGGAGTTAAAGAAGCGGTTTTCCCGTTCAATCGATTCCCCGGAGTTGACGCGGTTTTAGGACCTGAAATGAAATCGACCGGTGAAGTTATGGGAATCGATAAAACGTTTGCCGCCGCCTTTGCCAAATCTCAAATGGGAGCCGGCTGTAAAATCCCGACTCAAGGTACCGTCTTTATTTCCGTTAAAGATGACGATAAAGTTCATCTGGAAAGCGTTGCCCGGAAGTTTGCCGATATGGGCTTCAAAATTCTCGCTACTCGCGGAACCGCAACTCTGTTAAAATCGTGGGGAATAGACTGCGAAATGATTCAGAAGGTATCCGAAGGACGACCGAATATTATCGATCGAATGATAGATGGAACCGTTGAGTTAATTATCAACAGTCCGTCCAGCAAGCGTCCGACGCGGGATGAGGTTAGTATCCGTGCCGGAGCCATTCGCTATCAGGTTCCGCTGGTTACTACCATCCGAGCGGCTAACGCTTATACGCAGGCCATTGCTTACATGCGGGAAAATAAAGAATTTTCTGTAACCAGTTTGCAGGAATACTACAAATAGAGTGTTTTTGTTCCGGTGAAATTCTGAATACTTACAGATCGGTGATAGCCAATCACCGATTTAGAATACTGTGTAATCCCAACTTCGCATTCCGCGTGGAGTGCGTGGAGCTTGCTCCCGTTCTTAACTGCGTTGCTGTTGTACTGCCCCTGTTTGGACATCAACCTGGAGGATCATGATTGGGTGAATCGCGCAACCTATTGAATACAGCTTGATTCGGTGCCTGGGTCTTAACCTCTTTAGAGGTTTCTCGTTTGGTAGTAAACGATTTTTTTAATATGATTTGAGCGATTCTTTCCCG
>CAYZMZ010000463.1:0-2852 GCA_964479655.1 uncultured Planctomycetaceae bacterium | reverse complement strand
ACGGACAGGGGCGACATAAGAAAACAGGGCTTGAGTGCCCGGGTTAAATGAGGTGCCTTTTCTAACAGCGACCGAACGGGAATATGCCGCATTTTCTTCCCCATTTCCCGACGTAAAATATCGCCCTCCGGTTTTAACGGATTCCCTCTTTCAGCGCACGCGGCGACGGCTTTAACTGTTGCGTTGGAAAGAATCGAAATAATTCGTCTTTGAGCCAGAGCCTGGTATTTAGCGTCCAGCTGGGTAAACAGTTCAATCGATTTTTCGCGCGAGAGACTGTCGAATCGGCTTAATATCGGTTGAAGGAGCAGTTGTTTTTGGATTACCTGCCATCGATACGAGCCTTCCATCGCGTCAATCGACTGATCGTTTGCGGGAATACGTCCTGATTCCAACGCCGCAGCCAGCGGTTTTAATCCCAGCGAAATCGCCTTGCCTCGCTCTTGAAGCCAAAACGAAAAACGCCGCAGCTGACTGCCGGATTGGATAATCGCCTGCGATAAAAGCAACGCCTGAGCGTAATTGATCGGCTCGATATTAACCGCTTGATTTAGCGATTCAAGAGCGGTCGAATAGTGGGTCCGGGTTGCTTGGATTTGCGAGTATAATTCAGTCAGATCACGGGAAAGATCGCCCTTGCAGGACTGAACAAAGTTGAATATATCCTTTTGATCAGATGTACTTAATCCTTTTACAGATAGAATTTTACGAAGTTTTATGCTCCGTCTTATTTGACTTGTCAGCAACGCGAAATCGGGTTGCGCGGCGGGGTCTGACCAGCTTGTTCCGATCGCCTGAGCGATTTTTTTACTGTGCTTATCCAATTCCCAATACGCGGTTTGGTATCTTTCCAAATTATCGATTGAAGCCGCCAAGACCGGAAAAGTCAGCGTTGAACGATCTTTCATCAAATTGGAATACGCTTTGATTACCGCTTTGCGGCGGAATGACTTAAACAGGAAGAACGACTTATTGACGAAATTTACCTGTTGTTTCAATTCGTTGATATTTGTACATAACACGCGAGTTAAATCGAATCCGGCTAACGCCTGTTTTGCCTGAATTAAGATCGTTGCGTTGTTGATAAAAGAATCGGCAATCGGTATGAAGTCGGCAAATTGACTTGAAAGCGTATTATCCAGCGCGGGAACAGACGACTGAATAAATTCCATGATATTCGCCGCCAGAGAAAAGCGGGTCGATTGGGGAATCGTATCTGGCAGTCCAATTTTTTCTACCGCAACGGCAAATTGCTGACATAATTTTTCCGCCAGCGGCTGAAGAGCAGTCGCTCGTTGAATTAAGTCCTCCTGCTTTTGGGGCGACCATTCAAAAGACGAAATCGGAGCCAGTCCCTTTAATATTTCAAGCGAAAACTCTGCGGCGTGAGATTGCAGGCTATTCGCCTGTTGACGCAAGGTATTCAAGGGAATAGAACCATCTAAAGGACCCTCATACAGCGATAATCCCGCATTGCTCCAGTTCAGATTGTGATTCAACAGCCATCCAAAAGAATCGTAAATCGTCAATCCGCACGGCAATTTTTTATGGACAGCAGATACGTACTCATTTAATTCTGTTTCCGTTGTTCCCAGTTCAGAGCAGATTTCCTGCCATTCGGCAATTACGTCTTTTTTTCTGCCTAGTTCGTAGGTTTGCTGAAACTGATCAAGGGTTTCCCGCTTGCCCGATTTATTGGAATGCAGTTCCAGACAAAACGGAGCCAAGCCCAATTTTTCCAGTCGATTATAAACGACTTCCAACGCCGCCCGCTTTTCGGAAACAAACAGAACGCGCTTTCCGCAAGCTAAATTATGCGCGATTAAATTCGTAATCGTTTGGGATTTTCCGGTTCCGGGAGGGCCGTAAAGTACAAAACTCTTTCCCTGCTGCGACTGCTGGATAGCAACTCTTTGCGAGGAATCTGCGCTGGAAGGAATAAACAATTCCGTATAATTTTCTGCCGGCCACGGGGTCGGCGTTTCTTCAGGCAGCGCGTTGACTTTTTCAGAATTGGAGGAATCTGGAACGTCCACGCCGATCGTTCCGTTTTGCGCGGTTTCTATACAGGCGGCGGATTCGTCTTCGGATAATTCGATTAATTGCTTTACAACAGAATTGCGAGCCAGCTGATCCCATCGATTATTTAAGTCCGAATACATAATAAATTTATCGAAGGAAAATCGTCCCAGCCACAGGTCATCGTTTACCGTCCACGGCGTTGTTTTACTGATAAGCGTTTTGAAAATCGACATGATTTTACTAACGTCAATTCCCTCTTCATCGGTAGCTAAATCGCCGGTTAATTCAGGACAGGTGATATTAAATTCACGGTGAAGCAATTCCATCAAAGTTGCGTTGATAACCGCGTCTTCATCGGATCGAACGACCAGAAAAGGAGCCTTGGCGGATTTGCGAACCAGTTCAACGGGTACAAGAATAACCGGAGCTAAAAACGTATCGCCGTGCGATTTCTTGTCGTTCCAGCAAAGCGTTCCGATCGTTAAAAAAAGCGTATTTACGCCGCCTTCTTCCCTGTCCGTTCGCGTTTGACGAAATAACTTCAACAGACGCTTATCCAGCTCTTTTTCAGGTAAAAGAGTCCATAAATGTTTCGTGTCAATTTTCAATTTATGAGCGATTGATTCTGAATGGGGTACCTCCGATACGTGTTCTGAAGTACCGGCTTGTTCGGAAGTCGAATCGAAATCCAGCGGAATTGCAGAATCGTCCGCGTTGATATTGGTCGTACCGTGTTTGTCAGTATCGGTATCTATTTGTTCATCTTGAATAGATTCTGCCTTGGTTACGTTCCGGCTTATTTTATCCAAAGGCGCGATTTCTTCTGCTTC
>CAYZMZ010000462.1:0-2861 GCA_964479655.1 uncultured Planctomycetaceae bacterium | reverse complement strand
GTACCGATGAGCATAAATACGTTCTTAAACCAGTGATCTGGTCGGGCAATCGATATATAGGGCATTATATTCATGTGTGTATTTATCTATATTTAACTATATCGCGTTTTGTTTGAATGTTTTAGGACGATATACCAGTTTCGATGTTTCACTTCACGACGCACGAAAAACGGGGACGAAAAATCGTAACGTCTGATTATCGCAGAAAGAAAATATCTGATAGTATAATATCAAAATCGACTTTTGTCAACCGGAGAAGAAAGACTTTATTGTCCTCACGCAAAAATATCGGCTCACAGGAGAGATTTCAGATCAGAATATTTAACGGTAAAAGAGCGTTTCATTCTGAAATTTATTCTATGACTACGTGATTTTTCCTCTTGACGTTGTTTTGATTTCGCCACCGAAGGAATAAAAACTCGCTGTTTTACTGAATATGGCGAAATGAAACGACGGGTTTATGAAAATATAAGCCGGAAAAATTCAAGTGGAAGCTGTATATTTCAATTCAAGAAAACGCCAAACAATTTTGAGATACTTCCAAATCAGTAACAAAAACGGTGGTTGTTACTGATTTAGAAATTCACGGCTATTCTATTGAATAACTTGTACTCTGTATTAGTTATTATTTTTCTGACCGCCCTGACCTTGTCCGCCTTGACCTTGACCGCCTTGACCTTGTCCGCCCTGACCTTGACCGCCCTGACCTTGACCGCCTTGACCTTGACCGCCCTGACCTTGTCCTCCTTGACCTTGACCGCCTTGACCTCCGTTGTTTTTGCAACTACCTGACTTGCAACTCTTGCCGGAGCCGCCTTTACTGCCAGAACCTCCCTTACTGCCGGAGCCGCTCTTGCTACCGGAGCCGCCTTTGCTGCCAGAACCGCTGGATCCCGACCCTTTACCAAAGGCTTCGCTATTCAAAAGAACGCCTCCCAAAACAGACGCGGCCAAGGAAACAAAAAATTCGCGTTTATTCATCGTATCTTCCTTTCATCAAATGAAATGTTTATACTATGACTAGTTGATTTTTCCTATCAACGCCGTTTTGATTTCGCCGCCGTATGAGTAAAAACTCACCGGTTTTACCGATCAAGGCAAAATGAAACGGCTGGTTTATGATAATATAAGCCGGAAATTTTTTAGTGGAACCAGTATAGTATTGCTTTGGATTCGTCTGATACAATTGTCCCTCATAAAGCTGCTTATATTGGCTCTGTTATGAAATGAAACGCCTTTATAACAAAGCGATCCGCCATAAAACCAAAAGGAAAATCAATAAAACGAATCCTTAAGGGCACTTCTATTAAATCAATTTCGCGTCCAGCCGGTTCTTTTTTCCGCCTGTTTTAGGTCGAAAAGACCACCCATATCGCCAAATATTGGGTCTTTTCTCCCTTTTACAGGCGAAAAAAACTCCGCCGCTGGTCACTGAAAGCATTTAATAGAAGTATCCTTTAGAAATTCACCTGAATTTCAAACTCGTTAGGCTAAACGATGGAACTAAAGATTTATTGCATAAATTTAGGAAGTGGTCTACCGCTGAAGATTTTCCAGACTGTTGCGAACATCGTCCTGATTCAAAACATCAATCGAATCTTCCATAATTTCCTTTGTAGACTGAGTGGGTTCGCTGTTATCTTCCTGGGAGTTTGGATTGTCTTCAATACGGGAACCACGATTATTTTCTGCTTGCTTATCTGGCATACTGGAGGGTACGCCAGAATTATCAGCAGCAGCGGTTTCGTTTGAAAATTCAATGGTTGCTTTGCTATACGGTAATTGACCGTCAACAAGCATTTTTTCGTCAATCGCGGTTAAAAAGGCGGTAGCAAAATTGTTGATAGGGATTTCATCAATTTTATTTTTCTTCGACGTTTCAGGCATAATAAAATAGCACTTACACAAAGGAGTGTGTCCGCCATAGTAATTTCGGGGAAAAGACGGCGCTTCCCACTCCGTTCCGTTATTCCACGCCCAAAATACCCGGATTCGTTCGGTGTCTTTTGAAAACACCACTGTGAAAAAATGAGCGAGTCGTCCCTGTACTTGCCCCGTTTTTGGATTTTTGTAACTATAGTGAAATTCGTAAGTTGCAGGATTTCCCAGTTGAGTATAGCCGGAGGCGGGATAGCAGGCTGTCGGCGGATGAATCGCCACTTTTTCCGATCTGCCGGCGATAAAATAGAGCGAAACCGTTTGGTCTATTGAGTGATTCAAATACGTTCGGGAAACGTATCCCAAAGCCCCCGTTTCTTTCAGAACAACGTCTTTGGTGGGGTCGTTATTTTCACCTACCCAATTACCTAATGCCATCGGCGTATCGTTTACCACCGTAACCAAATGATTCAGTAAATCAGAGGAGGTATTTCCAAAGCGTCCGCTGATAAAACCCTCAATTACACTCAGTAAAAATAAAAGACACAGCGCCAGGATAAATGGGAAATATTTGTTCATGATATTAAAATGTTCCCTCTACGGGAAATGTCTAAAAATCGACGGTACCGGTTCCACGTAAAATTTCCCGGTTTATATTATCATAAACCAGCCGTTTCATTTTGTCCCTAACCAGTAAAACGGGGAATAAGCTCTTCCTAAAGGACGAAATCAAAACACGCCGTCGAGGGGAAAAATCACTCTGTGATAGTATAAATTTATCTTTCCTCTGAAGTACTAAAAGATTATTCTAATAGAATATTCCCGGTACGGTGAGTAAAGTATTCTGCCGAAATATAAACGCGGTTGAAAACAACGAAAAACAAAATCCTTCCCTCCGAATAAATAAATAGGAGAGAAGGATTAACACAATATTGTTAGTTTTTCCCTTGCGGGTGCGACGATTGCTGCTGACTTCCCGGTTT
>CAYZMZ010000461.1:0-2866 GCA_964479655.1 uncultured Planctomycetaceae bacterium | reverse complement strand
GGCATCGCCCCATTTCTGAACCAGGGCGGCGGGACGATTATCGGCTCCGCGCATAGCCGCACAGCACGTATCTGCCATATCTTCAATAGACGAGGGAATAAAGGCAGTGCCTAAATCAATACCTACTCGCTGCGGGGACAATTGTTCAGATAAAGTGCCTTTGTCCGTTCCGGCTGCCTGCGCAATTGCCATCGCTCCGGCGGCCAAACCGAGCTGAACGTCCCGACTCATAATTTTAATATTTTTTCGGGGCTGAACGTATTGTTTAGCGGAGAAATCGGCAATATAACCGGCAATCGGCGCGGCGGGGGTTCGCGTAACGCCGTCCAAACAAGGCAGAGGAGATTGGTCTGTAACATTGATCTGGGGATACAGATGGATTCCCGATTGACCGTTGAGTAAATGAGTCCAAAAATCCTCTAATCCAATTCCCAAACTGGAAACAGGAGCCATTCCGGTAACAACAACAGGTTCGTAATCATTCATGATAATTCTTAATTTTTTAGAACGCAGACTTCAGGCGTATTCAATATACTGGTTCCATTTGGCTTTTTCCGGTTTGCATAACAAACCGCAGTCGTTTCATTTCGCTCCAATCAATAAAACAAAGGGTTGTTTTACTCTGAAGGGCGAAATCAAAACGACGTCAAGAGAAAAAATCAAGTAGTCATAGTATAATACGTTCTTCGTGTCTTATAATTATATTTCGTAAATTCGGTAGGTTTTAGTACGCAACGCGCCGCCTTTTTCCAAGCTTCCGCGAGAAAATTTATTGGATTCCAATACCCAGGAAAATTCGGCTTCATGGATTCCCCATTTCATCGCCAAGGGAACCAGTCCGTTTAACATCACTAAACCCAGTCCTTGAAGCTGATACTCTGGTTCGACGTTGGTACTGATAACCCGGATTCCTTTGATTGCTGATTTGTTCATCAATAAACGCAGCCAGCCAAAGGGGAATAATCGACCACGAATTTGACGAATGCGGGGATTGTAATCGGGCAGGCACAAGGTGGCGCCAGCCATTTTCCCGTTGATTTCTGCTGCCAAGGTAAGTTCCGGAACCAGCAAATAGCGCAGTCCTTCAGCTTCCTCGGCTACTTCTTCGTCTGACAGGGGAACAAAACCCCATGTATTGGAAAGGGAGCGATTATAAATATTGAGGAACGATTTTACCTCTTCAAGGAAATTGTTTTTATCCATCGGACGAATAATAACGTTTAGTCGTTCTTGAATGGTATTGGAAATTTCGAGGTATTTATCTCGCACGTCTTGAAGCATGCTGACATCGCCCCAGAAAGCGTAGAGGTCTTGAACCTTTTCAAATTTATAGGCTTTTACCAGTTTTTCGTAATAGGGCAGATTATACGTCATCATAAACATGGGAGATGAATTAAAACCCTCGACCAGCAATCCCAATTCGTAATTTAACGACGGATTACACGGACCGCGCATTTTAAATATTCCCCGTTCTGCCAGCCAGGCGCGAGCGGTATCGAACAGAGCTTGGGAAACGGATAAATCGTTGATACATTCAAAAAAGCCGAAAAACCCGACACCGTCTTTATAGCGTTCCAGATGTCCGTTGTTTACGATAGCCGCAATTCGTCCCACGGCTTGATTGTCTTTATAGGCAATAAAGGGCTGAACCGAGTTATGAAGTCCAAAAGCGGATTTTTTAAATCCTACCAACCCCTCTGCGCTGGACAGCAACGGCGGAATCCAGTAAGAGTTACGCGAATATATTCTTTCGGCCAAGGCGAAAAATTCTTTCTTTTGGGCTGACGTGGTTACAGGAACGACAGTTACGGTTGACATGAAAACCTCTGTTATATAATGTGTTCTGCTAAAATGGTATGTTAGGACTTTTCTAAAAATCAATCTTTTACACGGTACCGAAATCGGAGCGGCATAAACGACGGCGGCAAAGTCCTATTATTGTGTTTGGATAATCTTAATTTGGGGGGTAAGTGATTTCCGAATATCGGGAATCTATACCTGGTTTCACTTGAAATTTTCCGGTTCATGTTATATAAAACAGCCGTTTCATTTCGCCTTAATCGTTAAAACGGGGAGGATTCATACGGCGTCGAAATCAAAACGGCGTCGATAGAAAAATTCAAGTAGTCATACTATAATATTCTTATCGGATACGACTGTTTATAATCTGCAATCCCATTATAGCGGATATTTATATTTTATCTATAATCTACAGCTTGTTTTTTTGGAATAAATTGACAAAGAGCAAGAATTTTGAGAAAAAAGGAAAAAATTGAAAATTTTTTTATTCCCCCCCTTGAAAAGTTCGGCGTTATAGGTACAATGCTGGAAAAGTTTGAGGAAGCAAGCAACCAAGTTCTTCAAATTCGCATTACAAAAATATGCGGGTGTAGCTCAGTTGGTAGAGCACGACGTTGCCAACGTCGTTGTCGTGGGTTCGAACCCCATCACCCGCTCTTTGAAATAGATGGCAATTCACACTTTGGCACGATTATGGCTGACACCGACAATCTCGACGCTTCTGAAGCCGAGCTGACATCCGACGCTTCCGCCGCTGTGGAAGAAGAGGCTCAGCCTCTTGCTCTCGACGTGAAGGTCGACAGCCGCAGCACCTGCGAGCGTCACGTTACCGTGACGGTTCCGCGCGAGGACATCGACCGATACTTCGACAAGGAGTTCACCGAGTTGATGCCAAAGGCGCATGTTCCTGGTTTTCGGCCGGGTCGCGCACCTCGCAAGTTGGTCGAGTCACGCTTCCGAAAGGACATTGCCCAGAAGGTGAAGAGCGATCTGCTGATGGACAGCCTCACTCAAGTCAATGAGGACGAGAAGCTGTCGGCCATCAGCGAGCCGGATTTCGATTTCG
>CAYZMZ010000460.1:0-2874 GCA_964479655.1 uncultured Planctomycetaceae bacterium | reverse complement strand
TTTGTTATCCCACTTTTTACCGGTAAATACGACTTTTTCAGCGTTGACAACGACGACAAACTCGCCGGTATCTACGTGAGGGGTGAAGGTGGGTTTATGCTTGCCCATCAGCCGGACAGCGATGTCGCGTGCCAAACGTCCAACGATTTTACCGTCTGCATCGGTTACGACCCATTTATGCTCTACTTTGAGAGGCTGTGCCATGTACGTTTTCATTTCAACTGTACCTTGAATTAATCTTATGTAAATTATAATTGTTACGGAATTTCATCTAAAAATATTTCAACTGGATTTTCTATGAAAACCCCGGAAAAACGCGGATGAAATCCAATTACTGAATAACACAATAGTCCGCAATTTCGGACCGGAATCCAGACGATCTTTCCCCAGACCGAAGGATACCTATTCTGATAAAAATACCGAGCATTCTTCACAATCCAATTATTATTGGAGGCTGAACGGGCAGAACTAATACCCAATATTTTGTCAGAATGGGGAAAATTATATCTTTTTCTGGTTTTTTTGCAAGTCCCCCGAAAAAAATTTTTTTCTGCAAAAATTCAGACGTATTAATCAAATATTACAAGACAAAATGTAAATATAATGTAACCAGTCAATTCGGAAATCAAAAATAGTATTTTTGGATTGTATGAATAGTCTGGGTAATATGCGAAGCGTAGTGAAAAATCGACGTCTAATCCCGATCGTTGCTTCTCCGGGAGGCTTTCAGAACGCGCAAAGGTTCCTATAATTCACAAATTATCTATTCTACCTGTGAGATAATGACTACGGGAAAAATCATCAATCAGTCGATTTCGCGCTGGTTGACTTATTGTAAAACAGGCTCCCCCCTTGAGAAAATGGGCGATTTTGCTATATTCACTCTATTATATTATCGTGTTTGTTGTTTTTTTACAGTTATATTATATTGCATTTGACTTTATATTGTAATTAAATTATTATTGTGGAGATAATTCCGTGAGTCCGAATAGTAAAACCAAAGCCCCGACTTCAACTCCTGTTCAACACCCCATCAGCGGAGCTGATATTGTCGTTGCGCAATTGGTAAACCATGGGGTCGATATTGTTTTTGCCTATCCCGGCGGCTCCGTGATTCCTCTCCATCAAGCCTATACCCGATTTCGGGATAAAATTCGCGTGATTCTCCCTCGACATGAACAGGGAGGAGCGTACGCCGCCCAGGGATACGCCCGTTCAACGGGTAAAGTGGGAGTCGTTTCCGCTACCTCCGGTCCGGGAGCTGCGAACTTACTGACGGCTATTGCCGACGCCAAGCTGGATAACGTTCCGATGGTTGTTATCACCGGTCAGGTTACCGTCAAGGCGATTGGAACCGACGCATTTCAGGAAATGCCGACAACCGAGGTGTTTCGTTCTATTACCAAGCATCATTATTTGGTAGACAACGTCTGCGACTTGTCCCGAATTATGAATGAGGCGTTTTATATCGCCAATACAGGACGAAAAGGTCCGGTTTTAGTCGATATTCCCAAGGATATTCAGCTGGCAACCTGTATCCCGGATTTCAACGCGCCGATGAATTTGCCGGGCTATCATCAATGCCCGCCCGATGCCGATTGCATTCAAATTGATTCTGTTGTCGAACGGATTAAACTGGCGAAAAAGCCCGTTATTTTAGCCGGCGGAGGCGTAATTGCCGCTCAGGCGTCTGAGGAATTAATCGAATTGGCTAACACGCTGAAAATCCCAACGGCGTCTACTTTGCTGGGACTGGGAGCTTTTCCCGCCGGTTCGGATTTATCCTTGGATATGATAGGAATGCACGGAAGCGTTTATTCCAATATCGCGGTCAGTGAATGCGATTTACTGCTGGTTTTCGGCTGCCGATTCAGCGACCGGGTTACCGGTAAAATTTCCGAGTTCGCCAAAAACGCAAAAATCGTTCATGTTGATATAGACAGTTCCGAATTAAATAAAGTAGTACATGCGTCTACTTGTATACAGGGAGATGTCAAAAAAGTACTCCGACAAATTCTGGATCGGTTAAAAGAATGCAGTAAATCGGAGTTAAAGGGAATGATTGATTCCCGCAGTCTGTGGCTGGAGCATATCAACGCCCTGCGCAAGGCAGACCCGTTTGATTACGATCATACCTGCAAGTATATTCTTCCACAACAGGCGATTCAGGAATTATGGCAGCAGTCGAAATCGCTCAATCCGATTGTTACCACCGGAGTCGGTCAGCATCAAATGTGGGCGGCGCAGTTTTTCAAATGCTCCTATCCGCGTCAGTTTTTAACATCCGGCGGAGCGGGTACGATGGGATTTGGAATCCCCGCCGCCATGGGAGCGAAGGCCGCCAACCCGGATAAAACCGTGCTGTGTATAGATGGAGATGGATCTTCATTGATGAACATTCAAGAACTGGCTACTTGTTATTGTGAACATTTACCTATTAAAATCATGATTCTCAATAATCAGCATTTAGGTATGGTAGTTCAGTGGGAAGACCGATTTTTCAAAGGCAATCGCGCTCAAACCTACCTCGGACCGGTGGAAGACCCCGAGGCTATTGGACGGGGCGTTGGCATCGGTCCGGAAACCCGCTATCCCGATTTTGTAACCATCGCCCGAGGCTTTGGCTGGGAAGGACGGCATGTAATCGACAAGTCAGACTTAATGTCCGCAATCGCACAGATGCTTGCAGCGAAAGGTCCGTATCTGCTGGATGTCGCCGTTCCGTATCAGGAACATGTTATGCCGATGATTCCCGCCGGCGGCTCGGTAAAAGATATTATCCGCCGATAAACATTTGTTTCATGCTCAATGTTTTGGAAAAACGGCAAGTCCTATTATTGTACGGGGATGACCGCGGGACGGCGAGGACGCCTT